>CAYSHQ010000017.1:0-15154 GCA_964430835.1 uncultured Lentisphaerales bacterium | reverse complement strand
GGGGGGCTATCCCTACGCTGGTGCAGGCCATGTTTCTTGGGACGCGCAGTGCCATTCCGCGCGACTTGAGTCAGGTGTTTCGCGATTCCGGCACCATTCACATCTTTGCCATATCGGGGATGAATGTAGCCTTGCTGGCAGTGGTTATCATTGCCTTGCTCTCTGTGGCGGGGGTGCCGCGGCACTACTGGTCTCTGCCGTTGGCGCCGATCCTAGTCTTTTACACGGTAGTGACTGGGTTTTCGGCGAGTGCGTTGCGGGCCTGTCTGATGGCGATCCTCTATTTTGGTGCGCCGCTGCTGGGGCGCAAGCCGGATGCGCTCACGACGCTTGGCGCGGCGGCGGTGATTGCCTTGTCCATGAATCCATTTCAGTTGCAGGATGCCGGGTTTGCCCTGTCGTTCGTGGTCATGGGGGGATTGATTCTACTCTATATGCCGCTGGCGGAACTGTTCCGCCGGTGGCTGCGGGTGGATGATGCCACGCTGGACGCACGGGCCAGCGCGGAGTTAGGCGGGGAGCTGGCACCGGCGCTGGTTCAGCAGCGGACCTTTCGGGTGAAGGCGTTGCGCGCTGGGGCCGAACTGGTGGCGCTTTCAGTGGCGGCATGGCTAAGCTCGACGCCATTGACGGCCTGGTATTTCGGGCGGGTGACGCCGGCTTCCCTCCTGGCCAATCTGCCGATCGCGCCGGCGGCGTTTTTGACGGGGGTTGCCAGTAGTGTGGGGTTGCTGGTGGGGTTGGTGTCGAGCTCGGCAGAATCCGTCTTCAACCATGCGGCCGGGGGGCTGACGCAGATGATGATCTGGTGCGCGCAGGCCACGGTGGCGATTCCAGGCGGATGCGGTAAGATACCGTATCCGCCGTGGTGGTTGGTGGTGGGGTGGTTCGTGGCGCTAATGTTGTTGGCCGTGTGGCTGGCACGCCTCACGCGTCAATCACCTGCCACGAGCGACGCCTGGCTGCGGACGCCGGAGCCGACGCAGCCGCGTGCGCGCGATGCACCGGGCGATGCCAGATAAGCAATGGGAGCCGGGTACCCCGAGCCGGGGGCGGATGGGCAGCGCCTCGCCAGCGGGCGTAGCCTGAGAGCTCCGCCCGCATTGGATCGCGACTTGTTCCGGGGTCGCTTAGCCGTTGCGCTTCTCGAACTCCTTCATGAAGGAGACCAGCGTCTGCACACCTTCCACGGGGAAGGCGTTGTAGATCGAAGCGCGAACGCCGCCGACGGAGCGATGCCCCTTGAGCTGGCTCAGACCGGCCTTGGCGGCTTCGGCGCAGAAATGCTCTTCCAGCTCTGCCGTAGGGAGGCGGAAGGTGATGTTCATGTCAGAACGGCACTCCTGCTTGGCGGTGCCGCGGTAGAAGCCGGAGGCGTCGATGGTGTCGTAGAGCATCTGCGCCTTGTCGCGGTTGCGGCGGAACATGTTTTCCAGGCCGAAGTTCTTCAGCCAGCGCGTGGTGAGCGCCAGGATGTAGATGCTGTAGCAGGGCGGGGTGTTGTAGAGCGAGTCGTTCTCGATGTGCGTCTGGTAGCGCAGCATGGCCGGGATGGTTTTGGCGGCCTTGGCGGCCAGATCCTTGCGCACCACCACGAGGGTCACGCCGGAGGGGCCGAGGTTCTTCTGGGCGCCAGCATAGACCATGGCAAACTGGTTATAGTTGATCGGACGCGAGAGGATGTCCGAGGACATATCACAGATCAGGGGGGCATCCGTCTTGGGGAACTGCTTCCACTGGGCGCCAGAGATGGTTTCGTTGGAGGTGAGGTGCAGGTACGCGGCTCCGGGGGTGTGCTTAAGCTCGGCGGCCTCGGGGACGCGCGTGGGGATCTCCTTCTCGCAGTCGGCGGCGATATTGATGTTCCCCAGCAGGCGCGCCTGCTTGACGGCGGCCGAGCCCCAGCTGCCGGCATTCACGTAGTCGGCGGTTGCGCCGGTCGGGAGGAAATTCATGGGGATCATGGCAAACTGGAGGCTGGCACCCCCCTGCAGAAAGAGCACGGCGTAGTCATCCGAAATGTTCATCAGGGCGCGGATGTTGGCAATCGCCTCGTTGTGAACCGCTTCGTAATGCTTGCCGCGGTGCGACATTTCCATGATGGACATGCCAGTGCCCTGGTAATCGACCAGTTCGGCTTGGGCCTGTTGCAAAACCTCCAGCGGGAGAATGGCGGGACCTGCGCAGAAATTGAATGCTCGTGCCATGAGAGATGCTCCTGTGCTCGGGTTGCGAAATACCGGCGGGCGTTGGCGCCGTGCCCGGTTTGGAAAACAGCTACTTTAGCGTTAGAGCGCTGCGAAAGTCAACGGTCTTGCTCACAGTACCTGGTTCAGCTTTGCTTCCAGTTCATCTACCCGTGCTTGCAAGGCGGCGAGGCGTTCTTCCAGTTGTGTGAGGCGCGCCGGGTCGATGGCGGGTGGTGGCTCTAAGGGGGGGGTGAATGTGGCAGGTGCGGCTTCGCTCAGGGCGACTGGTCCGCCGAGCAAGTGCATGTAGCGCGCTTCGCGCTTGCCCGGTTCACGCGCGAGTTTGACGACAAAGGGGCCTTCGCGGTGGGTTTGCAGTTCCTGCAGCAGCGCCTCGACGGTGTTCGTGTCGGCATACGTGTGCATGCGTTCGGCGCGGGCGCGCAGTTCGGCGGCGGTCTGGGGGCCGCGTAACAGCAGTTCGCACAGGATGGCTATCGTGGTGTCGGGCACGTGGTAGACATCCAGGAAGGCGTGTCGGTATTTGGCCACGCGGCTGCCGGCCAGGGTCACCAGCCAGACCAACTTCTTCTCACGCAGCGTGTCGGTGGCGTGGATGATACTGGTTTCTGTGAGCTGCAGGACCGGGTCGCGATTGTTCTTCTGGTTGCAGGCGGCGGTCAGGGCGTTGATGGTCAGCGGATAGTAATCCGGTGTGGTCAACTCTTTTTCAATCAGGGCGCCGAGTACACGCGCCTCGATCGCTGAGAGGATTGGCCATTCTGGTGTGGTTGCTGCTGTGGCGGGTGTGTTAGCGGTGTCCGGTGCGATGGTGGTTGGGGGAATCTCGGGGTACATACTGGCGCTCCTGTGCCGTGATCACGGCCTTTGTTGGCGGGCTGGGGAACGGTTCATTTTCGTTGGCGTGGTTTGTCTTGCATGGCTGCAGTATACACCTGTCGCGGCGTGGTGTCATGTGCGCGGGCAAGACGGGCGCAATCCTCGAACTCCGGGGCGCGGACCAGGTCCACGCCTTGGTGGCTGCCGATCTTGAGTCGTACGGGACCGAAGCGCGTGGGGACGGTCTCGAAACGGCGTGCCAAAATCTCACGGTTAACGGGGTAGGAGCGGATGCCAAAGGTGGTGGTAGCGCGAAAGATCAGTTCGCGCAGGGCGGCGGCCTGTGCGGCGGGCGCCAGGGCGCTCAGGATGGTTCCGGGGCGCCCTTTCTTCATGATGACGGGTGTGGCCCAGCTATCCAGCGCGCCTTGTTCCAGCAGGCGGGAGAGCAGGTCGCCGATCCACTGCGGGTTACAGTCGTCAAGGTTGGTCTCAAGTACAACGAGCTCTGCTCCGTCGGATGGGATGGCTTGGTCGGATCGGCCGGCAGCTTGACCCTCCAGTAAGGTGGCGCGCAGCACATTGGGGCGCTGGTGCAGGGTGCGCTGGCCGAAGCCGAAGCCGGTTGCCAGCACGTGCGCGGTGTTTGGTGGTGCCAGCAACTCCGCGCGCCACGTTGCCAGCAGGGCCGCGGCGGTGGGGGTGACCAGTTCGAACGGTTCGTCGGTCTGGCATACTTCCATGCCGGCCAGCAGGCGTAGCGTGGCGGGGGCGGGGTTGGGCATGCAGCCGTGTGCGCAGGTGATGGTGCCGGTACCGCAGGGGAGGGGGCCGACGTGGACGCCTGTCACGCCAAGCTGGCGCAGGGCGAGGCAGCAGCCGACAATGTCCGCAATCGAATCTGTGGCGCCGACTTCGTGGAAATGCACCTTAGTGGGCGGGCAGTTGTGGATTGCGCCTTCGGCGTCCGCCAGGCGCCGGAAGGCTGCCAGCGCGAGGGCGCGGCTGGCTGGTTCGAGGGCGGGGGCTTGCAGAATCCGGGTGATGTCGCGCAGGGTACGGTGGGGGGCGTGGTGGTGGTGGCGTGTGTGTGCGGTGCGTGCCGGGGGGGCCCCGTGTGGTGGGTGGGCGTCCGGCCAGTGGTCGTGAGGTGTGGTCGGCTGATTGCGCACCGTGACACGCACGCCGTGCAGGCCGCGGTCAGAGGCCGGTTCCTGCACAAGACGTACCCGGTCGGGGAGGATCTTGCGGAGCGTGCGCTGGATGGCAGATAGATCCGCGCCCAGGGAGACCAGCGAGCCCAGCAGCATGTCGCCGCTGGCGCCGCCAACACTATCGAATCGGATAAAACGCATGGTGGGAGTCTTTCGGACGCACGTTGTTGGGGGGTTCATGACTGGTAGGTTGGGGGGGCGTCGGGTGCCCTACCGGGCCTGTTTTGTCCGCTTGCGTGTTATTGTGGCGGATTTGCGGGGCGCCACCTTCTTTGCGGGTTTGGTTACAGGTGGTTGGGCGCTACGGACCAGGTCAAGCACGGCGCTCAGTTCTTTCTGCGCGCAGAGCAGGGTGTTATGCCAGTTTGCCAGCGCTGCGAAACCGGCAGGTGTGAGGGCGTATTCAAGGCGGGCCGGGCCTTTGGTGGGAGGGTGCCGACGGCCTCGCAGGAGGCCGCGTTTGGCAAACCCTTGCAAGGTGCGGTAGACACCGGGGGCGTCAGGCTGCGCGTCTGCAAAGGGTGGCCAGTCAGAGAGTGCGGCGAGTACGTCGTAGCCGCTGCCGGGCTTTCTGGCCAGTAGCGCCAGGCAGAGTGGTTGCAGGTAGCGCAGGCGCAACCGGGGGGGCTCAGAAGGTTTAGGTTTGGACTGGGGCACGGGAGGTTGCTCCTTAGCAGTGCGGTATATTGTGCCGATGTGGCGGACGATTGGGAATGGAAAAAACCGCCATGTTGGAATTCGTGTGCGAGACGGCCTTCGTATTTTACTGACGTCTACATGCTTTTTGCGTTATGTTTCTTTCCTTTGTTTCGAGGAGACGGTCGGGAAACGAGCATGTTGGAAGTCCTTCAAGTAACGCGTTGTTTTGGGCGCCGGACGGCACTGTCAGCGGTGTCGTTCCAGGCGGCCGGCGGCGATATTGTTGGCGTGCTTGGTCCGAACGGTGCCGGCAAGACCACGTTGTTGCGGCTGGCGGCCTGCTACCTGCAACCCACGCGCGGTGTGATCCGTTTGAACGGGGTAGACTCTTTTCGTCAGTCGCTGGAATTTCGTCAGCAAATGGGTTACCTGCCGGAGCGCTGTCCGTTGTATGACGACATGACCGTGGGCGAGTATCTTTGTTATCGTGCGAAGCTGAAGGGGTTCACCTTTGGCAAGGCGCGTCACCGTGCCCGGGAGATGGCAGAGCAGTTGGGTCTGGGGGAGATGCGGGGCCGGGTGATTGGGTCGCTCTCGTTTGGGTGTCGTCGGCGCACGGCCATGGCGGATGCGCTGCTGCATGCCCCTCGCCTGCTGCTGCTGGATGATCCGATTGCCAATGTCGACCCGGTGGAATGCGGGCATATTTCCGCTTGTGTGACGCGTGCGGCGCGGCATGCGGCCGTGCTTGTAACCGGACATGCGTTGGCGCAACTGGGGACCTTTTGCACGCGATTTCTGGTGTTGCGGGCGGGGCAGGTGGTAGCGGATGTCGAGCGCGCGGGGTTGGAGGCCGACCACGAAGGCGTGCGCGTATCGGTGGATGTGGCAGGAGCCACGGAAGCGGCGCTGAAACGTATTGCCGCGCTGTTTCCGGGCGGCACGGAGGCTGAGGTGCAGTTGCTCCCGGATGGATGGTGGCAGGTGTCGTGGGCGCCCCGGCAGGCACCCGGAACGATCCGGGATGCCATCGCGAACGAGGTTGCCCGGCAGGGGTGGCGGCTGCGCGCGGTAGATCTGCTGGCACCTTCGTTGGAAGCGCGGTTGACGGAACTTGTGGCAGGCCGCACCGGCGGTGCCGTGGCTGCGGCGGGTAAGGGGGACGCATGAACCGGATGGCGCGGCTGATCTGGTGGCGGGACCTGTGCGGGGCGTTGTACGGCACGGCCAGCTACGGCATGCTGGCGGGGTTTCTGGCGCTGACCGGCTGGTCGTTCGCGGAACTGCTGCGGCGTAATGAGGGTGGCTTTGCCTCGGCCCAGGCGATTTGGGCGATGGCAGTGGCGCCGTGGCTGCCGGCCCTGGCGGCAGCTGCGACCATGCGGTTGTTTGCCGAAGAGCGACAGACCGGGACGCTGGAGACGCTGTTAACCGCGCCGGTACGGCCGTATGACATTGTTTTGGGGAAGTTCTGTGCGGCGCTGTCGCTGGTAGTGGCGGGTATTTTGTTGGCGCTGCTGCCGGTCTATGCCTTGTGGCAGGTGGCACCACGCATGGATGGGGAGTTTTCGGGCGCCGGGCTGTTCGGGGTGGTGACCCTGCTGGTGATGCAGGCGGCGGCGTGGACGGCGATCGGTACGTTCGCTTCGCTGCTGGCTAAGCAGCAGGCGGCGGCGGGGGTGCTGACCGTGCTCTGTATCGGTGCGCCGTACGCGCTCTATGCGGCCGCGCTGGCGTGGATGCCACGCATACGGCATGGTTTCTGGCAGTGGCCACCGCTGGGAGATGTGGCGGATGCCGCCACCGGGTTGTTCGCCTTGGCGCCGCCGGTGCTCTATCTTTCCGTGGCGTGGTGTGTGGTGTTCCTTTGTGTGCGCTTCCTGGAAGCACGTGATCTGCAAACGAGGTAGGGGCATGGCCAAGTCGGGCAAACGGACAGAGCGGCAGGTGGCGTGGGCGGCTGGCGGACGCTGGCTGGCGGGCCTGCACCTGACGGTGTCGGTGTTGCTGGCGGTCGGTCTGGCCATCTTGGTAAACATGCTGGTGCTGCGGCTGGACATCTGGGTGGAGAGTGCCTTGGTCTCGCCCCGGCCACTCTCCAGCCAGACGCGCACGATCCTGTCGCACCTCGAAGGGCCGCTGCGTGTCATTTGTTATCTGGAACGACAGCATCCGGCGTTCTCACCCACCGGCCGGTTGTTGCGGGGGTTTCAGGCGGCGACTTGTAAGCCGGGCCGTACACCGATTACCATTAGCTATGTGGATCCGCGCCGGGACTTGGTCATGGCGGCGGCGCTGGCTGGGGCCGGCGTGCCGCCCAATACGGTGCTTTTCGAGGCGCAGGGGCGCCGCATCGCGGTGCCAGCGGACGATCTGGTGCTCACTAACCAGGGGGCGCGCAGCGTCTTCCGTGGCGAAACGGTCTGCGCGGCTGCCATTGCCCGCCTGTCCCGTGCCAGGACGAGTGTGGTTTACTGGTTGCAGGGGCACGGTGAAGGAAATCCGGCTGATTATGATGCCTTGTGCGGGTTTTCCACGATTGCACGGGAGATCCGGCAGGAAGGTTATGATTTGCGCCTGTTGGAACTCTGGAATGCCAAAGGGGTGCCGGCGGATGCCGAGGCGCTGATCGTGGCCGGGCCGCGCCGGACGCTGGCAGCAGAGGAGTTGACTTGGGTTGAGGCTTATCTGACACGGGGGGGGCGTTTGCTCTATCTGGTGAATCCGGTGCATCTGTCCGGGCTGGAGGATGCCTTGGAACGGTGGGGGGTTCGCATTACGCCTTGGACGGCGGTCAGCCACGAAACCATTTCCGGGCATGATGCGGTGGTGCACCGGTATGGAGAACACCCGATTACCCGGCAACTCACCAATTCGGTTACGGTCTTTCTCGGGAGCCGCTGTCTGCTGCCCGCTGCGGATGCGACTGCGGCCGAGCGAGTGCGGTATACGCCGCTGGCATGGAATGAAGGGTGGGGCGCTCGGGTTACAGATGGGCTGCCGCGCTTGTTTGATCCGCGCGAGGATCTGCCGGGGCCGGTGGTCGTGGCTGCGGCGGTGGAGCGGGGCGGCGAGGTGGCCACGGATGTGGCCTTGCAACCCATGCGCCTGGTGGTGGTGGGGGAACATAGTTTTGTCGCTAATGGCACGTTGGCCAGTCGTTCCAGTGCCAATCGCGATCTGTTTGTGTATGCGGTGAACTGGTTGAGCGGGATGGAGGCCGGCACGGGCATCTCCGGTGGCGGGGATGCAGTGTTGTGGACCGGGCTGGATCGTCGCGGTTGGATGCGCTTTACGCTGCTGGCCGCAGGGGGGCTGCCGCTCCTGGTTCTGGCACTTGGCGGGATCCTGGTGCTGGTACGGCGCTGGAGTGTGTAGTAGCAAGGACTGGGTATGCCGAGTTTCCGAACAACTGCGGGGATGATGATGGCGGTGGCCGCTTGCGGGCTGCTGCTCTGGCTGTTACAGCATTGGCGGCCGGACGGCGGACCCTCCGTTTCGGCTGGGGCGGGGTTGCTCTTTCCGCGTGGCTTGGACCAGGTGGATGCGCTCATCGTCGAGAAGGGGGCCGGCCGGATGGAACTGCAACGGCAAGGCGCATCCTGGTCGCAGGTCTCGCCGTTTGCCGCGGCCGTGGACGCGGTGGCGGTGCAACGGATGCTGGATGCGCTAGCCGACATCATGGTGCGGGAGCGCATCTCGCTCGACGAGTTGCGGCGGCGTAATCTACAGTTGCAGGATTTCGGCCTGGCGCCTGTGCAGGCCCGTGTGATCATGCGCACGGCTTCCCGCCGAATCGAACTGTGCTTTGGTCGTCTGACACCCGACGGACGGGAAGTCTATTTCTATCAGGATGTGGCGGGACAGGTGCTGGTTGCGCCATGCGGGGTGCTGGACGCCATTCCGGCTTCGTTGGAAAGCGTGCGGGAGCGTGCCTTGTTGCGCGATACGGGCCGAGCGGTCACGGCGGTGGAGTTGCGCATGGCGGAACGCTCGTATATCAAGCTGACGCATGGTAGTACGGACTGGCAGATGATCCTCCCGTATGTGGCTGCGGCTGATGCGGACCGGGTTGAGCAGATCCTTGCCACGTTGCGCCAGGCGCGTATCGAAGCCTTCGTTTGGCCATCGGCGGCGTCCAATGATCTCCAGAGCGTGGGGAGTGTGCGCTCGCGTCTGGCGCTTTACGGGCTGGATGTGGATACGGCCATGCAGGTGCAGTTCTGGGAGTCGGGCGGACCGGCGGGGGTGCGTTTGCGCTTTGGCAAGGCGGTAGAAGGACACCCGGGCTGGGTTTATGCGTTGACGGTGGATGAGCAGGGCGTGGTGGCAGTAACGAGCAGCGTGATGTCGGCCTTGCAGGTGCAGCCGACTGATTTACGTGATGTCCGGCTGTTTCGGGATAAACCTGAGGATGCGACACGGGTGCAGTTGCGGTTTGCGGAGCAGTTGGTGGAGTGCCAGCGGGGTGCAAACGGCCGTTGGGCACTGGTTTCGCCGCAGCAGGATGCCGCAGATCAGGAACAGGTGGAGCGTCTGCTGATCGGTTTGCTGCGGTTGCGGGCCGCACGGGTGGTGGAGCCGCCGACGGGGGCGCCTTGGCGGGTACCCACGAATCGGGTCTGCATGGTTGAGTTGGGTCTGACCGGTAACGAGTGTGCGTTTGCTGTGAGCGCGGGCGAGTCCGCCGGGCGCATGGAAGTGGTCTTTACCAATGCGCCGACGCGCTATATCGTGGAGACCAGTCAGATGCCACAGGCTGTGCTGTCGCTCAAGGGGGCGTTTGGCCTGCGGGACAGGACCGTGCTGGCTGTGGCTACGTCTGCGGTACGACGTATTGCTGTGCGGCGTGGCGCGGAGAGCGAGGCCGTGGAGCGCGTTGCGGACGGATCCGGCTGGCAGGCTGCCGCGGCGGGCAAGGTGGTGGCGAATGTGGACGCGCCGTCGGCGTGGCTGTTGTTGCTGACTCGCCTTTCGGCCGCGCGTATTGAGCGTTTGGGTACAACCGGGGGTGCTGACTTGGCCGCCTATGGGTTGGCGACGCCATCGTGGGAGATTGAAGTGGAGTTGCTGGCCGATGACGCCTTGCGCAAGGTGCTGTTGGTTGGAGCGAGTTGCGGAGACGGCGGCCGGTATGCCATGCTGCGCGGGCATGACGCGGTATTTGTGCTGGGGGCGGAAACCGTGCGCGTGCTGGAACAGAAGCTCGTGCCTACGCCCGGCGCGCAGCCGTAGCATGGCGAGCCCTACGCATAGGACTGGAAAACCAGTACGGGCCCGCCAGCGGCATGAATCTCGAATTGTGTGCCGCATGCTTCATTGAGTGTGGCCTGCCACCAGCGTGTGGGGCGCAGTTGGTTGACTGGGTAGCGCAGTCCGTGGGCGTTCAGGGTGGTCTGCCCGTTGAGCGTGAAAAATGAGACCTGTTGTCCAGGGTGACAAGGGAGTTGGTTGCCTTGATGGACTGCCGTGAACACGCCGGTATCGGTCAGCAAGGTTACATCCGCCTGCAGGGCGAAATCCACTAGCCAGCCAAGATTCCCCAGCGTGTGGTCTTCCCGCAACCCGGTGGCACCGAGGATCACGATCTGGCGCCAGTTCTGTGACAGGCAGAAGCGGAAGGCCTTGGCCAGGTCGTTATCGTCCTGGCTGGTGTCGCGGTGCACAATGTCGTGGAAGCGCGTTTGCAGCTCGGTCGGCAGACTGTCGAGGTCGCCCACAATGGCCGCTGGTGTCTGGCCGGTGGCGGCGAGCAGCTGGCGGACGGCCCCATCGCAACAGACAATCCGCTGGGCGGTGCGCAATGCGGCGCGTGGCGTAGGGTGGGTGGGAAACACGCCATTGGCCAGAATGACTGTGCGGGAACGCGGGATGGGCATGCTGGGGCGCCCCTTCTGGTTAGGTGCAAGGGATGAGCAGGAAGATCAGCCAGATGATGAACAGTCCCAAAGCTAAGCGAACGAAGCGTTGCCTGTTCCGGGCGTCGCGGTCCGCAAAGCGACCGGGTTGTAATGTGCGCATGCCGCCTGCGGAGATGTAGTTGACCAGGCGTGTGGAATGGGGCCGGGACGAGGCGGCGAAGCTGTCGGACAGGAACATGCCGCGGTCATTGGAGTCCGCGCGTACTTCCAGCCGCCAGTAGGTTGGGCGGTGTGGTGCCTGCAGGAATGTTGCGCCCTTGTGGCCCAGTACGCGCGGGGATGAGGGGGCTGTTTTGGAAACGAGGCTCATGTTGGCAGGCTCACGGGATGACGATCACTTGTCCGGCACGGAGCTGGTTGCCGGGGCCCAGGCGGTCCTTATTGGCATCGCGGATCTTTTTCCATTGGTCGGGCTCGCCATAAACACGTTCGGCAATCCGATAGACGCTATCGCCGGGTTGAACCACATAGGTGCGGGGGGGCGTGGTCGCAGGGGGCGGCGTCGGGATGGTATGTACGGCGGGGGTGGGTTCGGCGGCGCCCGTGGGAGGGTCCGGGGTGGCGGGTGGTGGCTCCGGCACGGCGACGGGCGCGGGTGTCGTTGGCCGGGCGACCACCTTAGATTCCGGCACGGATTCGGGCTCGGACGCTGAACGCGCTACCGGTGGGGGCGTGGCGGGGTGGGGGGTGGTCAGCAGCGTGGCGGTGCCTGGGTCGAGGCGGGGGAGTGCAGAGCGCGGCCGCGTCTCTTCGCTGCTGGCGGAAGGTGCCACGCGATCCAGCAGGCGGCGTAGCCGGTCGTTCTCATACTTCTGCTCGGTCAGCTGGCGGTCCAGCCCATCCTTTTGCTCCATCAAGGCGGCTTTTTCCCCTTCCACGATCGATAGCCGTTTGTTCAGCTTGTCAATCTCGCTCACGAGTTCAAGTTGCTTGCGGCTGATGGTTACGTCGCCCGTGTTGAGCAGCTGAGCAACCAGTAACTGCTGGCAGATGCGCGTGCGATCGCGGAGCAGCGCTTTTTTTTCTGACTCCGGCCGTAGGCGCTCATATTGGCGGTAGTGGTAGATGGCGCCCATGTAATCCTTGCGGTAGTCCTGCAGGAGCAGGGCGATGTGGAAGTGGGCAGATACCAGCTTGGGGCTTTCCAGCAAGACGTCTTCGTATGCCTGAATGGCACCGTCGAGGTCGCCGACCTGTTCGCGTTCCAAGGCGCGCCGGATCAGCGGGCTCTCCCGGTCGCGGGCATCTTGGGTCGCGACGGTGGTGGGGCGTTCGCACCCGGCTAGCAGCAGGAGCGATGCGGTCAGAAGCGTTAAAAGTGGGGTGTTCATGGGCGGTAAGGACCTGGCAGAGCTATGCAGCGTGATCGGGCAAGTTGTGAAAAGTGATACTCTTGCCCAAAAAGCCTTGTCTGTCAAACCACAAGACGGCATATTCTTGTCTATTCATGAATCGGAACGACAAAACGCACGTGGTGAACAACTGGGAGGCGGCGCGAACTTGCCTGGGACCGGTTGGCATGTTAAGTGTGATTATGCCCTGTTACCGGCTGGCTGGCCGGGCGGGGGTGAACGTGGAAAGTGTCCGCCGGTTGCTCGATGGCCAGGTGCAGTTTGAGGTGGTGCCGGTAGATGACGGCAGTGGCGACGGCACCGCCGCGGAGTTGCGGCAGGCGGCCGCGACCCATCCGGAGACGGTGCGCCCCGTGCTGCTCGGGAGCAATGTCGGCAAGGGGGCGGCTTTGCGGGAGGGGTTGCGACACAGCCGCGGTACGCATATTCTGCTGCTGGATGGCGATCTGGACCTCGACCCCGCTATGTTGCCGGCCTTTTTCGAGGTTATGCAGCAGCGCGTGGCCGATATTGTGGTCGGCTCTAAACGGCATCCCGCGTCCGAGATTGATTACCCTTGGCGTCGGCGGGTGGCGAGTGCCGTTTATTATGGGTTGGTCACGCTGCTGGTGGGGCTGCCGGTCACGGATACGCAGACCGGTATGAAGCTGTTCCGTCGTGAGGCACTCCAGTGGGCCTTTGACCGGATGCTGGTCAAGCGCTTCGCTTTCGACGTCGAACTGCTGGCCATTGCACATCAGCATGGCTATCGTGTGGCTGAGGCGCCCATCCGCATGCACTTCGGCAATAAGATCGGGTCGTTGACACTCTCCAATGTGCGCTGTGTGATGAACGATACCCTGGCGATCTTCTATCGCTTGCGCGTGTTGCGCTATTACCAGAGCGTGGAACCGGTGCAGATGCCGGATTCCCCGCTGTTGGTCTCAGTGGTGGTGGCTTGCCCGGCGCCGTCCGCCTATTTGACGGAGTGCCTGGCCGGACTACAGCGGCAGTCGTACCGTAATTTCGAAGTGATTGTGCTGCCGGACGAGGCCGCTCCGAACTACCCTTGGCCGGCGGAGGTGCGGGTAATCCCCACGGGACGTCAGCGCCCGGCTGAGAAGCGCAATGCCGGCATTGCGGCAGCGCGTGGTGCCGTGGTGGCTTTGCTGGATGACGATGCCATCCCCGTGCCGGGGTGGCTTGAACATGCTGTGAAATATTTCTCCTTGGCGGATGTGGGCGGGGTGGGCGGTCCCGGTGTTACGCCGCCGTCCGATCCCTGGTGGGCCCAAATAGGCGGACGAGTCTATGCCAATAAGCTGGTTTCCGGTGACTGCCGCTATCGCTACCATCCGGATCGGATCCGTACAACCGACGACCTTCCGAGTTGTAACCTGATGATTCGTACAGACTTGCTGCGTGAACTGGGCGGCTTCCGCACGGATTTCTGGCCGGGGGAGGATACGATCCTCTGTGCCGACGTGGTGTGCCGACTCGGCAAGCGTATTATCTACGATCCGTGGGTGTCGGTGGAGCATCACCGGCGGCCACTCTTCCTGCCGCATTTGCGGCAAATCGGTCGGTATGCCATGCATCGCGGCTATTTTGTGCGGCGGTTTCCTTCCACTTCTCGCCGGATCGGCTATATGGCACCTTCGGCTTTTGTTCTGGGGGTGGTCGCCGGAGGTGTCGTGGCCGCGTTTTGGTCGCCGCTACGGCTTTGGTATGCGGCGGGGCTCTTGGTCTATCTGGGGCTGACGCTGCTGGCCACCATTCATTACCGCCCCTTCGTCTGGCTCTTTACCTGGCTGGGGGTGGTGGCGACGCATCTGGTGTATGGCGTGCGCTTCCTGCAGGGGCTCTGCGCGCGCCGCATGCCGTGCGAGGTCCGCCGCTTTGACCATCCCAGCGAGCAGCCGACTGCGGCGAAATCGTGACAGGCCGACGATTCCCGGAATTGGCTAATTTTACCTTGGGCCCACGTATCTGCTTGCGTGGCAAGACCAAGCGTGAGATAGTGTTGCGCTCGTGCTAGTAGGTGTATTGTGTCTTGGAGTGGCTGCGTTTGAGTAACCAAACTAAAAACAGGCGTGCGTTTACGTTGCTGGAATTGTTGATCGTGATCGTGATCATCGGGGTTCTGGCGGCTGTTCTTCTCCGGCATGGTACCAAGGCCCGAGAAGCAGGATGGGCTACGCAGTGCAAGGCAAACTTGCGCAGTCTCTATCAAGCTTCACTGAATTACGCAGTTGTTAATAATTCCGGACCGCCGGCTAATCCGTATGAGACACGCGATCGCGCGGCGGAGATTTTAACAAATCACGAGATTCAGGTAACGTTCACGTACAATAATCACGAGGGATGGGTGACGTGGGTGCGGCGCACTGGGCCGAGCACTCCGGCGGCCTCGTTATGGCCGAGTAGTAGCTCGCAGTCCGAGAATATCAATTATCCAACGTGTTACGGTACGGATGCCCAGTATTCTATCCAACAGGGTGCACTATGGGAGTATATGGATGGGGCGTTGCGCAGCTATGTCTGCCCGAAATTTCGAGATCTTCGGGTGCAGCCCAATGCCATGCGTAGTTACGCGATGACTACGAACATGAGCGGGTCCTCGCCGTTGGCGATATCCACGGAAGCCAGTCGCACCATTTTATATGCGGAATTACAGCCCTGGACGAGGGATCCCCGGTGGAGCAGTCCGCCGGTATGTAATAATAGTGCCGATGGATTATCTGCAGAAGGAAACAACGGGGTTTTGGTGCCAGGCACTACTCCGCCGACGTCCGCCCTGTGCGACGAATCAATCGGTTTTATTCATGCCATGAGTGGCGTGTACTGTGGGCATGTTGTGTTTTGCGATGGCCATGTCGATGCGGTGAGCTTGGACAAGGTAGGTGCATCATGGACCAATCGCACGTACGATGCTTGTAATGGTCGGTTTTGATTTGTCGCATGACGGAACAGAGAACGATGTCTGGTGGTAAAAAGAGCATGAAGAAACCCGTGGTAGC
>CAYSHQ010000016.1:14346-15281 GCA_964430835.1 uncultured Lentisphaerales bacterium | reverse complement strand
CTTGATTGCTGCTCGGCGCTTCCGTGCGCCGCGCCATACGATCTCGGATGCCGGCCTACTGGGCGGCGGGGCGCACCCGTTGCCGGGTGAGGTGAGCCTGGCGCATCGCGGTGTGCTCTTTCTGGATGAGCTGCCGGAGTTTCATCGCAACGTGCTGGAGGTGTTGCGGCAGCCGCTGGAGGATGGCGAGGTCACCATCGCCCGTGCCGCAGCCACGGCCACCTTTCCCTGCCGCTTTATGCTGGTGGCCGCCATGAATCCCTGTCCGTGCGGGTATCGGGGTGATCCGCGGCGGGATTGCCGCTGTCTCACCGCGCAGGTGCAGCACTATCGCAGCCGTATTTCCGGGCCGCTACTGGACCGCATCGACATCCATATCGAGGTGCCGTCGGTGCGCTATCAGGATTTGAGCGCCACGCGGCGCGGGGAGTCGTCGGAGGCGATCCGTGCGCGGGTGAGCGCGGTGCGGCGCATTCAGCAGGAGCGTTTCCGCGGGCATCCGCGGGTGACATGCAATGCGGGCATGGGGGCCAAGGAGGTGCAGGTGCATGCGCCGGTGTCGCAGGCGGCGCAGGATCTGCTCAAGATGGCCATGACCGATATGAACTTCTCGGCCCGTGCCCACGACCGGGTTATTAAGGTTGCCCGTACCATCGCCGACATGGCTGGCGCCGCCGTGATCGGCCCAGACCATGTGACCGAGGCCATTCAGTACCGGTCGCTGGATCGGAATTTGTGGGTGTAGGGTCGCCCTACCGTCCGTCGCCTCGCCGCCACCTTCCGTGCCAGGCACAAAGATCTGGGGGCTTTTGCCGCACGTGCCGGTCGCGGCGGTGTACCGATCAGCGTATCGAACAGCGGCACCGGTATGATTGCTATCGGTCGGCGGCGGATGGGTGCGCGGGGCAGTTCATGGATGGAGCGGGCGAAGGGAA
>CAYSHQ010000016.1:12699-14336 GCA_964430835.1 uncultured Lentisphaerales bacterium | reverse complement strand
CCTCGTGTTGAGCTTGGGAAGCTCACATTCTGCCATTGAATTACACCCGCAAGAATGGCCAGTGCGAAGAACTATAGCAGAAACCTTGGCGGTGTGCAGCTAGAAATTGATTCGCACTTGCGGGCGGGCAAAGCGTGGTGTAAAAAGAGCCGCACTACCGATGAATAGCCAGCTAAATACAGAGGAATCCGCCACGGGGGCGCTCTGCGATCAACCGGTCGCACGCGCGGTGCCGGCCACCGTGCTGCTGTCTCCAGCCAGCTTGGAGGCGCCGTTGCCGGTGGATGAACTCTTTGACCCGGCGCGACCACTGGAGGTGGACTGTGGCTGCGGCAAGGGGCGCTTCCTGATGGCGCGGGCGGCGGCGCACCCGGACGTGCAGTTCCTGGGGATTGACCGCATGCTGGGGCGGACCCAGAAGTTGGATCGCAAGATTGTGCGGGCCGGGCTGGCGAATGTGAAGCTGCTGCGCATGGAGGCGTTCTACAGTCTGCAGCAGTTGCTGCCGCCGCACCGGGCGCGTACGATCTACATCTTCTTCCCGGATCCCTGGCCTAAGCGACGCCACCACCGGCGGCGCTTGTTTGGCCCGGAGTTCCGGGATGTCCTCTGGACGCGACTGGTGCCGGGGGGGACGGTGCAGGTGGCCACCGACCATCTGGACTATTTTGCCGACATCCGCAAATGCCTGGCTGCGGATGCACGGTTCCGGGAAGTTCCGCACATGGTGCGCAATGCCGCCGAGCAGACCGATTTCGAGCTCTATTACCGCGCGCATGGGTACCCGGTAGGCGAGTGTGCCTTTGAGACGCTGGCAGCGCCAGCCTGTGAATAAACAGGCCCGCCCTGCTGCCCGCGCGTGTCCACAGAAAGGTTTGCGCTTGTTTCAGCTTCGGGCGGATGCTATTTTTTAGCCCTGCGTGTGGTGATGGCTGGTTGCATTTTCCGGAGTTATGCATGAATGGCTTAGCGGGCAAGTGGGTACGAGGCTTAGCGGGCGCGTTAACTTTGTTGGCCGGCGTGTGCTTGCTGACAGGCTGCCAGTCGCTGCAGGCGATGTTTCAGCCCGTCCCACCGCCTTTTCCTAAGGCGGTGGCGGATGAGCCGAAGGTTCGTCCGGGCATTTCGTTACGGGTCACCGTCCTGGCGGCCGGTAAGGCCGAAGAGTACAAGGTCACGGTCTCGCAGGCCGGTGAGATCGCCTTGCCGCTGATCAATGCGGTGAAATGTGATGGCATCACGGTGCAGGAACTGCAGGAGCGGATCCAGAAAGTCTATGTGCAGTATTTCCAGTCCCCGCAAGTGTCGGTGCAGTTCCTGCTGGGTGAGGGGATGTTGTCACCCTGGGGGACAGTCTTGGTGCAGGGGAAGGTCCTGCGGGAAGGTCCGGTGAATATCCCTTCGACGTGCGATTTAACGGTGACCCGCGCCTTGCAGTTGGCGGGCGGAATCACACGGCTGGGTGACCAGAATAAGGTGCGCATTACCCGTAAGCTTCCCAATGGCACGTCTTGCTCGGTGGAAATTGACATTGAAGCCATCAGTAAGTATGGCCGACGAGAGAATGATCACGTCTTGCAGGCGAATGATATGATCTGGGTGCCGGAGCTGGTCTGGTAGCAGTGGCCCCATTCGCA
>CAYSHQ010000016.1:0-12689 GCA_964430835.1 uncultured Lentisphaerales bacterium | reverse complement strand
GGTTTTTTCCTGTGCGCGGCCGAGCTGCCACAGCCCCAGCGAGAAAGTGATGGCGTCGGCAAGCGTGGCGTGCACAGGGAGGTTCTAGGCCTATAGCCGCGTGCACACAACGGGGAATGTTTTGTCTTGTTGACCGGGCGTCAGGCTGCTAAAGTCTTGCATCGTTGAACAGGTTCAAAGGCATGGAAGTGGAAAGGGAAGCAAAATGAAAAAGCAGATTATGGCATGTGTTCTGGCAGTCGGGTGTGTAACGAGCGTTTGTTTGGCGGAGTCGGAGGGCGGCCGCGATCACGGGCGTCCGCAAACCTTGGGTGGCAAGGCGAGCCCGGAGTGGAAGAAGAATGTGGAAGCGTCGGTTAACGACCCGACCAAGATTGCGGCCATCATGAAGGCGTTGCCGGAATCGCAGCGGGCGGCTTTTGCGAAAGAAGTGATGGCTCAGCTGGAGGCCAAGCAGGCCAAGATGCCCAACCAGAAAGAGTTTAGGAAGCAGTATGCTGCGGTCGCAGCGGCCTTGGTAGCGGCTGCCAATGGTGCCAAGGAAGCGGTCATGCAGGTGGTTGTCGCTTCCGTGGTGCAAGTGGCGGCGCCCGATACAGGGTCGTGGACCAAGGAAGACGTGAAAGAGTTGAAAGCCTTGGTCAAGGAAGTCGTCAGCGCGCTCCCTGAGGCCGATCGCTCGGTGTTCGTCGCGACGACCAAGACTGAGGTGAAGCAGGAAGCCATGAGCGAGAAGATGCAGGAGATTGTTCAGAAGCAACTGGATAAGGTCGAAGAGAAGGTAATTGATGGTTATCAGGGGCAGAGCTAAGGCCCCACAGTTTTTAGTGACAAGGCGAAGGTACGATGAACAAGCGAGAAGCGAGAGGTGGAGTTATGTGGCAGAATCGTGTGGCGGTGCTCGGGGTAGGTTTTTGTTTGGCTTGTTGTGCGCCGGCGGGTGCGCAACAGACCGACAAATATGATGTGGAATTGCCGGATAATTTGTTTGCTCCGGTTGAGGACGATGTTGGCGGCATCCGCTGCGGCAAGGTGCGCCTGTCGCCGGAATTGGATGTCAGCCACATCTACGACAGCAATCCAGAATTTAAGACGCCTGACGACAGCAAACCGCAGAATTTCCTGCGCGTGCGGCCGATGTTGGATCTGTTGGTCGCGGGGAATGGCTGGAGCGTCGATGGCAAGGGGTGGATGAGCCGGGATTGGCTGATGGGGTCCGCCCCGAAGCAGACGGAGAACACCCTCAAGAACACTCAGTACGGGCAGAGCTTGGCGGCAGTGGTAGAAACCGCCCGGGAAACCAAGTTCACCCTCAACGAGTTGTTTCAGTTCTCCGACCGCAACAATATGGTGGCGACCACCGTGCCGGGTCAGAATGCCTCCTGGCAGGATCGGTATAATCTGACGCTGGGTGCCGGGGTGGCCACGCCCTTGGGCGAGAAGACCGGCGTCAAGCTCGGTGGCTCGTATGAGGATGTGTGGTATGACAGCGGGTCACAGTATGGGTACAGCGCGGTTGGCACCACGCTTGGTTTCACCCGTCAGCTCACGGAAAAGAGCGATGCCATGCTGGACTTTGGTTACAAAAACCAGCAGTCTGAGAATGGCAGCGGGAATTCCAGCGAATATAGCGCGTTAGCTGGTTTTGGCTCCCGGGTCACGGAGAAGACGTCGTACCGGGCGCAAGGCGGTATGATGCTCTATTCGTTTGATGGTGGCAACGAAACGGCAATTGCGCCGACCTACTCGCTGTTGGGAACCTGGCAGATCGCACCGCGTTTGATGGCGGATGTGTCCGGTGGTGGGACCTACCAGCCCACGGAATCGGAAAGTAACAACTACCTGGTGTCGCATACGTTGGGCGCTGGTCTGAACTTTGCCGCCACCAGTCGTTTGTCGACGGGGTTGCACGCGATCTATCGCCGCGAACAGTATGGTAAGGCGGATGTGGCCACCGGCGACAAGCGGCTCGATGACCGGGTGAGTCTGCAGGCGCGCGCCGATTATAAGCTCACTAAGTACGCCACGCTCTATATGCTCGCCGAGGCGACGGATAACTGCTCGAACATCGATACCGTTGAGTATCAGCGGTTGACGGTGCAGACGGGCGTCAATCTGAAGTTCTAGTCGATTCTGAGTTTCGGCCTGCGCGCTCCCGCATCTTAGCAGATGGGGGAGCGCGTTTGTGCGGAGTAGACCGGATTCCGGTGGTGTTCACTAACTGTCCGAATTGTGGGTCGCTGATGCGGGATGTCTTGATCAGATATGGTCTCGTAGCTAATATAGCGTGGGTAGCGGTTTTCATGGCATGGGTATATGGCGGCACGCGCGTGGAGCTGCTGACGGCAGTGCCGTGGTTGTGTTTGGCGGTGCTGGAGATGACGTGGCTCTTGCCGGCACCGCGTAAGAGTGAAACGATGGAGAGGGCCCGACGTCGGGTTGGTTCGTCACTGCGACGGGATCCGCTGCTCTATCTGGGACTGATTTTCACTCTATATTTGCTGATGCAGTATGTTAATGGCGGGCGCCCTCTGACGTTGGATGCGGTACAGGAACGTTGGACTTTTGCGCTGTCGCCGCTCGGCTGGGGGCCGAGTTGTGTAGATCGCGCGGATGCGGGGCAGGCTTTATTTTGGTTCCCCGCTGCCTTTGCCGTAGTGTTGGGCGTTCGGCATGGTGTGACGCGCCGAGGCAAGCTGTTCTTGTTGCGGGTGCTAGTAGCGAATGGTGCGTTACTCAGCTTGGTTGGCGTGGTGCTGTTCGTGGCCGGTGCCGAGCGCGTGCTCGGCTTGATGCCGACGACAGCGCCATTTTTTGCCTCGTTTCCTTATGCGAACCAGGCCGGGGCCTTCTTCATTTTGCATTCTGCGTTAGCCTTGGGGTTACTCGTGCATGCATGGCTGGAGGCGGAGGAGGGGGCCCGCTGACATGCACTCTGGCTGGGCGTGGCGCTGGCGTGTAATCTGACGGGGGCCATCCTGTCCCTTTCCCGGACCGCCATTTTGCTGGCGATGCTGATTTTGGTGGCGGGTGGGGTGTATGCCCTGCGTTATGTGTGGCATCGGACCCGACAGGATTTGCGCTTCAAGGTGTTGGTTGGCTTTGGTCTGATTTTGCTGGCCATAGGGGCGTTCGGGGTGGCGGGGCCACGCGATAATCCGGTTTTGCGGGAGATCGATTCCATTTCTTGGGCTACGTTTGGTCAGGAGGTTTTTGGCGCGCGCATGTCGCAGGTCTCTTTTGCGTGGCAACTGTGGTGGGAGCACCCCTGGTTTGGTGTCGGTGGTGGTGGCTATTGGCACTATGCGTGCTTGCTGCAGGATGAGGCCACGCGTGCGTCATGGCATCGGGGCGGCCAGCAGGTGCATCACGATGTCGTGCAGTTGCTCGCGGAGCATGGCGTGGTTGGGTTTGGGTTATTGCTGGCAGCAGTGCTGGTATTGCTGGTTCCGGTGGTGCGTCGGTTGCGGATTGCGCATGTATCCCAGGATGAAGGGTGGTCTGAAGAGCGCGGGTTGCTCTTTCGAGCGTCACCGGTAACGATCTTCTCGCTGGCCGGAGCCGGGTTGATATTTCTGATGAGCCTGGTCGATTCGCCGTTCCGTTCGCCCGCCATTTTGGTAGCATGGTGTCTGGTTTTGGCGTGTGCACCGGCGTTCCTTCCCGCGAAGGTGCGCGGACCACTGTCGGTGGCAGCGCAGAGAATGGCAGGTTCTGGCAAAGGTGGGGAATCACAAGAAGTCCCCTCTCGGGGCAGGTAATGCACGGTGGACGGACGCGATGAATGCGTCAGAGATCTGGCGAGCGATCACATGAGTAATACAAACACACCGCCTTCGGCGGAGCGTGAGGGCGAGGGAGCCGCTAAATCCGGACGGCAGGTCGCCTACCATGGTCCGGTTCCTTATTACAATGAGTTTAATCCGGCCCAGGAAGCGGCCCGACGTGCATCGGGAGCGCCCGCGCCGGGCGTACCCTACTATGCCGCCAACTACGCTAACCGCTACGGCTATGGCGGAGCGGAGTATGGCGGGGCCGGCGGGGATGAGGAGACGCTGTTGGGCGCGATCACCCTGGCTCGCATGATCCGGGTTTGCACGCAGCGCTGGATTACCATTGCCGTAGTGGCCGTGCTGGGGGGCGTGGGGGCCTTTGTGGTCTTTCACGCACTGCCGTCCATTTATGAGGGGGTCAGCCTGTTTGAGATGAGCCTCCGGCCTAAGAAGATCATTGCCCGCTCAGAAACGGGGCAGTTTGATGAGAATATGGTCGGCCAGACCGATGAGATCTACAACACGCGCATCATGAAGTTGCATAGCCGCGAGGTGCTATTGGCCGTGCTGCAGCGCTATAAAAGCGATAACCCCAGCATGTTGTTCACGGATGAGCAGTTGCTGGAGACGCTGGGCAAGCGTACCGAGGTGACCTTGCAGCGGCGTACGCGCTTGATTCGTGTGACGGTGCGTTCTGCCAGTCCCGAGCTTTCGGTGGCGCTGGCAAATGCGTATGTGGATGCCGTGGATACGTACACGCAGGAGCAGAATCGCCAACAAGCCGAGAAGGCCAAGGATTTTCTTAAAACCACGGTCGAGGCGCAGAAGCGCGAACTGGTGCGCCAAGATGAGGAAATCCTGAACTTTCGCAATGCCAACCAGATTGACACGATGGAAGGCGAGCGCAAGAAGATTGAGGCCGCGCAATTGACGTTGAATGCGGATGCTGTGGCGCTGGAAACTCAGATTGCCCGGGCGCGCGAAGTGATGAAGGTGCTGGAGCGGTTGCAGGGCGATGCCGATAAGTTTGGGGCGTTGCCGGAGTCCTCCCCGCAAGTGGCGGGGGCTGTTACGGTCTATCAAAAGCTACAGGATGCCGTGACGGAGCGGAATATCCTGCTCACCCGGTTCACCGCCAGTCATCCCGATGTCGCGGCGAAGGAAAAGCAGGTCGTGCAACTGCGGGCGCAGTTTGCCGACGAAACCGCGCGGGTTCGTGATACTGCCAAAGCGAATCTGGAGCTGTTGCAGAAACAACTGCTGGACAACCGGCATCGCTGCGAAGATACCGATAAGCGGGGCTCCGAACTGGAGCAGAAGATTGTCACGGCGAAGATGAGGCTCGAGACCCTGCTGCGGGAACGCAAAGTGGCGGAAGAGAACTTTAGCGACACGCTGAATCGGGAGCGGGTGGCGCAGATGGCCTACGATGATAATGCCGCTACGATCACCGTGGTGGAGAAGGCCAGTCTGCCACAGGACGAAAAGGCCAAGCCGCAACCGGTCAGCCCGAACCCTTTTATTGTGCTGCCGGCGGGGCCCGCCATCGGCATCCTGCTGGGGATCCTCTTCGTGCTTTTGTTGGATCACCTGGAGGATAAAATTACCGGCATTGGGGATATCGAGCACCGCCTGCGTTTGAAAACGCTCTCGGTGATGCCGCACCTGCGCCGGGCCAAGCGCGAGCAGGTGGCGGTACTCTCAGCGGAAGACCGATTGTCGCATTTTGCGGAATCGTTTGCCGGATTGCGCAACCTGCTTGATTCGCCGCGGTATGCGGCGGTCTCGAAGGTCATGTTGGTGATCAGCACCCAACCGGCGGAGGGGAAGACGATTACCTCTTCCAATCTGGCGCTTTCCTGTGCCTTGGCCGGGCAGCGCACGTTGCTGGTGGACTTTGATCTGCGCCGGCCGCGCTTGGCGCGTGTCTACAAAAAGGATCGTGACAGTTTCGAGAGCTTTTTCCATTTTCTTTCCGCCAATGATCCCACCCAGTTCAGTCGTCTGCCCACGCCTTCCGGGTATGAGAATCTGGATCTGGTTTGTACGCGGCCCTCACGGGATTTGAGCCCCGCCAATCTGCTGGGATCTGGCATGGTGACCCAGTTTATGGACTGGGCACGGAAGAATTATGACCGGGTGATCATTGACTCCCCCCCCTTCGGGGTTGTGTACGACGCAGTGGTGCTTAGCACACTGGTGGATGGTGTGCTGGTGATGTGTTGCCCGGATCGCACGCGGTTCCATGCCATCAAGCATGCCGTGCGCCATTTGTCCGAGGCGGGTGGCCATATTCTGGGTGTGGTGGTCAACGATGTAGACTTTGGTCGCGCCGGTATGTTTGGCCAGTTTGACTACAGCAGCCGGTACTCTTCCTATAAGTATAAATACGGCGGGAAATATGGCTATGGGGCCCGTTCAGAGGACGGTGCGGCGGACACACCCGCTGGGAAGACCGCCGCTAAGCGGCCAGCAGGCGACGCAGCGTCTGCGGCTGCGGGTAGAGCCGAAGTAGATGACGACGACGAGTAGCCTCGCGAGCGCTGTCGGCCGGTCGGAGTGCGATGCGCCACTCCGATGCAGCGGCGAGGCGCGCGCCAGGGGACGGCACCGTTCTTTGTGCGGCGCACGCGCGGTTATTCGAGGTCGCTACGCGGCCGGTTAAACCAGCTCTGGATCTTCTCCATGTACAGGTAGATGCCGGGCGTCACGAAGAGTGTGACGATCTGGGCGAAGATCATGCCGCCGACCACCACGACGCCGAGTGGAATCCGGCTGGAGGCATCGGCGCCATAGCCGAGTGCAATCGGCATGGCCCCCAGGATGGCGCAGAGCCCAGTCATCAGGATGGGGCGGAAGCGCACCACACAGGCATCGTGAATGGCGTCATAGCTGTTTTTGCCTTCGCGCTTGCGTTGCAGCGCGAAGTCCACCATCAGAATGCCGTTCTTGGTGATCAGGCCGATCAGCACGAAGAGCCCAATATAGCCATAGATCGATAGCACCCCCCAGCCGGAGAGCGGAAAGAGCTGGTTCACGCCAAAGAGCGTCAGCAGCCCGCCAAAACAGGCCACCGGGAGCGTGGTCAGGATGGTGATGGGGTGGATATAGCTCTCGTACAGCACGCCCAGCACAATGTATTTCAGGAAGATGGCGATCAGCAGCAGGATCCCGAGGCTGGCGATGGCTTTCTGGAACTCCAGGGCGTCGCCCACAAACTTGCCGCTTACCCCTGGCGGAAGGATCGCCGCGGTCTTGGCTTCGATCATCTTGGTGGCCACGCCGATCGGCACGCCGGGCCACAAGCCAAAGGAGAGGATGGCCGCTTCGTGCTGCTGCGCATGCGGAATGTTTTGCAAGCTGGCATTTTCGCGGGTGGTGACCAGCGAGCGCATCGGCACCAGTCCGCCGGTGGTCGGGGAGCGCAGGTAGAGCAGCGACAGGTCGTCCGGTTGACGCTGGCGGGCTTTTTCCATCTCCGGGATCACCTGGTACTGGTCCTGATCGGTGGTGAACTGCGTGGCGTAGCCGCCGGCAAAGGCCAATGCGAAGGCCTGTTCAATGGTGGCGGCCGTGATGCCGAGCGCCGAGGCGCGCTCCCGGTCAATGTCCACCGAGAGGCGCGGCATGTTGAGCTTGACGCTGTTTTGCACCGCCCAAGGCACCACCACGGGGATCGTGCGGAGTTCCTGCTCGAGCTGGAGCGCCGTGCGATAGACGGTGTCCCGGTCGATCCCCGTGAGCAGGTAGGCATAGTCGCTGCCGGCGGCCGTCGGGTCCGCGCCGGAACTGATTTTGAGCAGCGGCATGGCGCGTAGCGCGCAGAGCCCGTCCGGCAGCGCGGACAATTGCCCCATGAATTTCTGTTTGAGTTGCTCAATGGGCGCACGCTCGCGCGGTGGCTTCAGCCGGATGAAGAGAAACCCCACGCTCTGATCGGCACCGGGCGCGAAACCGGTGACGTTGCCAACCTGCGTGACACTGGCATCCTGGCGGACAATGGCGGCGGCCTTGGCCTGGAAGGCGCGGATCTGCTCCGTGGAGGCACCTTGCGGCATGATCATGGCCCCCATGATGAAGCTGCTGTCGCCCGGTGGCAGGAAGGCTTTGGGAATGAAGAAGAATAAGACCACGGTCCCCAGCGTACAGAAGATCAGCGTCAGCAGGGAGAGCCATTTGTGACGCAATTGCCAGTGCAGGGCCCGGCCATAGGTGCGTATCAGGCCGCCAATGATGTGGTTGATGATGCGCTGCACGGCATTGGGTGCGCTGTGATGTTTGATAATACGCGCACACATCATGGGCGAGAGCGTGAGCGCCAAAAGGGTTGAGACCACGATGGCGTAGATCACGGTCAGGGCGAACTCACTGAGGTTGCGCCCCACTGCGCCGCTCATAAAGACCAGCGGCGCGAAGACGATCACCAGCGCCACGCTGGTGGAGAGGAGCGTAAAGGTGATCTCCTGCATGCTGCGGACCGCTGCCGGGATCGGTTTCATCCCTTCGTCCAGGTGGCGCACGGTGTTTTCGAGCACGACGATGGCATCATCCACCAGAAAGGTGACCGCCAGCACGATCCCCATGAGCGAGAGGGTGTCGAGGCTGAAGTGCGTCCATTGCATGGCAATCAGCGTGCCGAAGAGGGAGATGGGGAGTACGAAGGTCGGCACGATGGTTTCGCGGATGCGCCCCAGGAAGAGGAAGATCACGAGCACCACCAGCAGCAGCGCGATCAGCACGGTGATCTGTACGTCGTGCAGCGATTCGCGGATCGGGGCGGCACCGTTGAACATCGATTCAATGGTGATGGAGGGGGGCATTTCGTCGCGCATCTCTGCCAGAGCCTGCGTGATGCGATCGGCTACGGCCACGGTGTTGGCGCCGCTCACGCGCGAGATCGGCATGACCACGCACTTGTCATGCTCGGGCTGGCCGGCCCGGGCATAATGGATGTCCACCAGATCATTGGCGACGCTGTCCACGCAGACCGCCACATCCTTCAGGCGCACGGCTGCGCCCTGGCGATGGGCGATGATCAGTTCCTCGAAGTCGCGCGCATTTTTCAACTGCCCTTGCGGTTCAATGCTGAAGGTGCGCATGGCACCATTGAGGCTGCCGCCGGGGATGTTGACCGTGCCGGCGCGTAACGCAAGTGCCAGTTCATCCACGCCGATCTGGCAGGCCGTCAGCTTCTCCGGGTTGAACTGGATGCGTACGGCGCGCTTGGCACCAAAGACCTGCACCTTGGAGACCCCCTCCAGCATGCTGAGTTTGCGTGCCGCCACCTGGTTGGCAAAGTCGTAGAGATCGCCATGCGTCAGGATGTCGGAATAGAGCATAATGTAGTAGATCGGTGAATCCGACGGGTTGAACTTCTGGTAAGCCGGCGGACTGGGTAGATCGGACGGGAGGTTGCGCTGCGCGCGGGTGATGGCGGCCTGTACGTCCGGCGCCACCAGATCCACGCTACGGCTCAGGGCGAAGGTGAGGTTGATGGTCGTGATGCCGGATTTGTTGTCCGAGATCATCGATTGCAGGCCGTTGATCTGTGTGAATTCGTTCTCCACCGGCGTAGCCACGGCCGAGGCCATGGTGGCGGGGCTGGCGCCCGGATAGGCCACGGTTACCTGAATCACCGGGTAGTCCACGGTGGGCAAACTGTTCACCGGCAGTTGAAAATAGGCTACCAGGCCGAAGACGGTCAGCACGATGGTGAAGAGCGTGGTGGCGATCGGCCGACGAATGAAAATTTCTGAGAAGGTCACGGTGTGCTCTCCCAAGGTAGGGGCCCAGGACTGACGCGCGGGGCGGCCGCGTGTGGCAGGTGGCTAGCGCGTGGCGGGTGGGGGGGGCGGCATCTTCTGGGGCGATAAATCGCGCACTGGTGCGCCGGGACGGAGCATGAGCTGCCCCAGCACCACCACGCGTTCCTGTGGTGCTACGCCGCGTACGATCTGGATCTGGTCGCCATAGCGCAGGCCGGTCTGCACCACACGCAGATGAGCGATGTCCGCCACGACGTGGGTGGTGTAGACGGTGGGGGTGACCCCGGCCTTGGCTTCGGCCGGCGTAGGGTTGTTGGTGAGGGTCTGCGTGTAGTTGGTGGTCGTCACGGCATAGAGGTAGGTCCCCATCTTGCCGAACTGCACAGCGCCTTCCGGGACCATGACGGCTTGCGGTACCATGCCGGCCACGATGCGCACCTCCACAAACTGGCGCGCCCAGAGGCGCAGGTCGGCATTGGGTACCTGACCGCGTAGCAGGATGGTGCCGGTTTGCGGCGAGACGGCATTGTCCAGAAACTCCAGGGTGCCGGGATAGTGGTTGGTGTCGCCGCGGGGGGTGACTTCGATGCGCACGGGGGGCGAGCGTAGGGCTTGCCGGATCGCCGGCAGGTACTGCTCGGAGACGGCGAACTCCACGGTCAATGGATCATAGCTGCGGATGTTGATCAGGCGTGTGACGCCTGCGGCGGCGAGGTTGCCGTTGTCCAGGTAGCGCTTGGAGCAGATGCCGGCCAAGGGCGCCGTAATGGAGCAGCGCGAGAGATTGAGGCGCGCCTGTTCCAGTAGCGTCTCGTCGGCTTGCACTTGCGCTTCGCTGGCCACCACGCGTGTTTGTACGACGTCAAACTCCTCATCGGGGATCAGTTTCTTTTCGTGGAGTTCGCGGCCGCGCGCCAGCGTGGAACGAGACAAGGCGAGTGCCGCTTGATCCGCGGCACGTTGGCTCTCCACCTGCCGCACGCGCAAGGCATAATCGCGCGGGTCGATCTCAAAGAGCGGCTGTCCATTCGTGACGATGGCCCCATCGGTCACATAATTTTGCAGCAGTGTGCCGGTGACTTGTGGCACGACGTCCACGCTGGCACGTTCGCCGGTGGTGCCAAAGGCGGTGATGATGACCGGGGTATCCAGTTGCGCGGCTACTGCGGTGCGCACCGCCGGTGGCGGGAAGGCGGGCGGTCCGCCCGCCCGCCGCTGGCACGCCGTGGTGCCGACGGCCAGGAGTCCCCCGAGCAGGAGCAGGGGGCAGGCGGGTGACAGGGTGCTACGCTGCGAGATACGAGGCAGAGTCATGGGGGGCTATTCCTTGGGCGTGGGGTTGGTGCCGGCGGGAGGTTGGTTGGTGGGCTTGGCGCTCAGGCGCCCGGTGGCATGGTTGAGACTGGCCAGCGCGGTGAAGACTTCCTGCCGTGCGGCGATCTGCTGGCTGCGCGCCGTGGCGAGTTGGGCATCGGCGGTGAGCAAGTCCAGCACGGTCTTCAAGCCGGCGCGATAGGCTTCGTTGGCTAGGTTGCGGGCGGCTTCCGCGGTTGTGGCAACCGCGACGCTAAAGCGGAATTTCTGGCGTGCGGTCTCAAAGTTTTGGAAGCGCACCCAGACGTCGGCGCTGGCGCCGAGTTCCGCCTGTTCCAGCAGGGCTTCGGCGGCCTGTGCCTGTTCCTGCGCGGTGCGGATCTCGCTTTCCGTCTGCCAGCCGTCGAAGATCGACCATTGTACGTTGAAGCCTACGCCGTAGTTCCAAGCGCGGTCCGGACCATTCAGGTGGCCGCTCAGGGCGGCGGCGTGGTCGCGATCCAGGTTGGCGTTCAGGTAGAGATTCGGCCACGAGCTGGCATGCGCGACCTGAATGGCGGCCTGCCGGGCAGCCAGGTTGGCGCGCAGGGCGGCGATGTCGGAGCGGTTCGCGATGGCTTCATCCACGATGCGTTGCACGGCGTTGGTGTCCCGCCCGGCGGGGAGTTCGCTGTGACTGGGGGCGGGGAGGACGGGGGTGTCGGCCGGTAATCCGACGGCTTGCGCCAGGGCTCCGCGTGCCACCTGCCACTGCCCGCGTATGGTCACTTGTTGGTAAAGCGACTG
This sequence comes from uncultured Lentisphaerales bacterium, assembly GCA_964430835.1. Taxonomy (GTDB): domain Bacteria; phylum Verrucomicrobiota; class Kiritimatiellia; order RFP12; family CAIWXQ01; genus CAIWXQ01. The sequence continues at coordinate 1,051 of CAYSHQ010000016.1, read as the reverse complement.
ATCGTAGGCGGTCTGTGCTTGCAGGACATCCAGTGCCGTGGCCACGCCGGCGGTATTGCGCGCCTGCGCGGCTTCCAGCGCCTTCCTGGCGTCCGTCACATTGGCCTCGGCGGCCTCTATCCCCGCCTGTGCGCTGATGCACTGGAAGTAGGCGGTTTCCACCTGCAGCAGCGTATCCTGGATGGTCTGGTTGAACTGATAGTTGGCGCTGAAGACGGTTTGCAACGCCTGTTCCACTGCGGCCTCGCGTCCGCCGCCGAAATTCATGACGAGATAATTCATTTGCAAACCGGGACCGGCGCGCACGGTTTGCGCATCGAAGGCGGAAGGACTGGCCGAGGCGCCGGCGTAGGCGCCGCCGGCATGGGCGCTCACGCTGGGCATGAACAATCCCTGCGCCTTGTCCACCTGCGCGGCGGCGGCCCGTGCCGTATGCCAGGCCTGCCGCGTGGCCGCACTGTGTTGTAGTGCCAAATCCGTCAGCTCAGCCAGGGTGAGCGGTTTCGAGAGATCCGGGCGACGCAGCCGCAGGTCTTCCCAGACGCGCTCGCCAGCGCGGTGGCCGGTTGGCGCGGTCCAGGGGGCGGTAGTCTGTTCGGGGGTTGGGGCTGTGATGCAGCCAGCCAGCAAAACGGCCAGGACGGCCAGCAGGTAACGGATCGGTTTTTTCATGATGGGGTGCTTCCCTTCGTGGTGGCAGCTTTTCGTGGGACGCTGCGCCGACGCGGCGCGGTGGCGGTGCAGGCGGGGGTGTCCGTGGTTTGGTCGGCCTGCAGGATGTTCTTCACGAGCGTGCGGATGTAGTCCGTATGGGCGATCGTCCGGCGCCCAAAGAGCGTTTCGCAGAAGACGCAGTGCGAGAGGGCCCCCACAAAGATGTCGGCTTGGATCTCGGGGTGGGTCAAGTGCAGACGGCCGACGCGCTGTTCCGCTTGCAGATATTCGGTGAGCAGCGCGACATGCTGCAGGGGGGGCGGGCAGGGGGTCGGGTGGTAGTTCTCGGCAAAACGCAGGCCGCTGGAGGTCACCATCAGGATGCGGGGCATGACCG
>CAYSHQ010000015.1:0-15359 GCA_964430835.1 uncultured Lentisphaerales bacterium | reverse complement strand
TAGCCATCCGATCCAGAGTCCGGCGAGATCATTCAAATCCGCCCGTCTACCTGCTGTCTCTTCTCAATGGAAGAGCGACAGCAGCCTACCGCTTTGACACCCCGCAGGCAATACTCGGCCAAAGCCTTCTATTCCCCCCCGCTTTGGGCTTGCGCTTGAGGGGGAATCTGGTAACGTTTTCAGCCGCTCTTTGAAAAGCTAACTGGACTGGGATAGCAAACGGAAGTCTGTGGGAATCAGACACGGTCGCGCCGCTGTAACCGGCTACGAAACCTCAGGACGCCACCTCGCGCAGCACGCGGGGGAAGGCGAGGGAGTAGGGTGGATGCCGGAAGTCAGAAGACGTTGCATCCTGGAGCGTTGCCGAAAACAATTTTTAAGTTGTTTTCTCCTCTTTCGCGGTAGAAGAGGGGGTAGATTCGTGGTGCTTGGTGGCCTCTTATTTCCCTCTTGTTAATCCGGAAATGGGAGGCCTTTCTGTTTCTATCCGGTCCCGTTTCGATTCAGGCAAACAGCATCACGATTCGCAAGGTGTAGCCGGTAGTCATCCCGGCTCACAGACCCATGGCAACGCCTACACAACCCGCAGCAGGGGGCGGTACCGGGAGCCCGGCACCGCGTATTCTGCTTTTCACCGGCGATGGCAAAGGCAAGACCACCGCAGCCCTTGGCATGGTCTTGCGCGCCGCCGGCCATGGGCTGCGCACCTGCGTGATCCAGTTTATCAAGGCCGATGCCCAGGTCGGTGAATGGCTCGCCATGCCTCTGCTGCCGCTGGTCGAGATCATGCAGACCGGCCGGGGATTTCTCCCCAAGACCCAGGAGGGCGCCTGGGCGCGTCACCAGGACGCCGCCGCGCAAGGATGGGCGCGCGCTACGGCCGCCCTGGCTGACCCGCAGGTGAAGTTGATCGTCCTCGACGAGATTTGCGTGGCCGTGGCACGTGGGCTCCTGCCCGAGGAGACCGTGATCGCCGCCGTGCGCCAGGCCCAGCCGGGCTGTTGCGTGGTGCTGACCGGACGCGGTGCCACGCCTGGCTTGCTCGCGTTGGCCGATACGGTCACCACCATGCAGTGCGTGAAACATGCCTATCAGAGCGGCATACCGGCGCAGGACGGGGTGGAACGATGAGCCGCGCGGTTCCGCGTATCTGTATGGCCGGCACCGGCAGCGGGGTGGGCAAGACCTCGCTGACCGTCGGGATCGTGGCGGCTTTGCGCCGTCGCGGCCTACGGGTGCAAACATTCAAGGTCGGCCCGGATTTTCTGGATCCCACGCACCTAGCCCTGGCTTCGGGGCGCCCCTGCTACAATCTGGATGGGTGGATGACGAATCAGGCCTATGTGCGGCAGCTCTTTGCGCGGACCACGCAGGATGCGGATCTGGCCATTATCGAAGGCGTGATGGGACTTTTTGATGGCGCCTCGCCGTCTTCGCTGGCAGGCAGTACCGCTGAGGTGGCCCGCTGGCTGGAGGCGCCGGTGGTGCTGCTCATCAACGCGCACGGCGTGGGGCGCAGCGTGGCGGCCATGGTCAAAGGGTTCACGGATTTTGATCCGGCGCTGCGGTTGGCTGGTGTGATCGCCAATCAGGCTGGTGGGGAACGCCACGCCGGCTGGCTGGCGGAGTCGTTGCAAGCCGCAGGCTTGGCGCCGCTGCTGGGCGCCATGCCGCGCGGGGCGTTGCCGACGCTGCCGAGCCGTCATCTCGGCCTGGTGGCGGCGGATAGCGGCGCAGCCGCGGGCGAGATCAACGACAAACTGGCCGACGCTTGTGCGCGCTTGCTGGACCTTGATTTGCTGCTGCGCCTGGCTGCTGACGCACCGGCGGTCACAGCGGTGGAGAGTCTGCCGACGTCGCCCGTGGCGCCGCGCGCGTACGCCCGGCCGGTGCGCATCGGTATCGCGCGCGATGCCGCCTTCTCGTTTTATTACCCCGATAACCTGGAATGGCTCGCGCAGAGCGGCGCCACCCTGGTGGAGTTTTCCCCGCTGCACGATGGGCAGTTGCCGGCGGACCTCGCTGGCATCTACTTGGGCGGCGGCTATCCGGAATTGCACGCCGCAGCGCTCGCGCAGAATCATGCCATGCTGGCCGCGATCCGGGCGTTCGTGGCGGCCGGCGGCGCAGTCTATGCCGAATGCGGTGGCCTGATGTATCTGGCGCAAGGCGTGACCGATCTGGCCGGCGGCCGGTTTCCGCTGGCGGGGGTCCTGCCGATCGAAACCGCCATGCTCAAGAGTCGCAAAGCGTTGGGCTATGTGGAGGCCACCCCCACGGCGGCCACGCTCTGGACCTGCGCGGCGGATGCTGGCGCGCTGCGCCTGCGTGGCCATGAGTTTCACTATTCTACCATCACGCAAGATGACAGCGCCGCGGCTGGCTGGCAGCCGGCCTATGCGATTTCACGGCGCCGCAGTGGCGCAGTCGAGGCGGAAGGTTTTTGCAAAGGCGCGGTGCTCGCCAGTTACGTGCATCTGCACTTTGCGTCCGCACCGGCGGCGCAACTATTTAACCTAGCTGGAGGATCCCGATAATGGAAGCGAATGAAAGCCTAGCGATTCTGATGGTCGGTCACGGCAGCCCCCGGGCGCAGGTCAATGCCGGGTTTGTCGCCCTGGCGAACCGGGTTGCCAGCCGGTTGCAGGCGCGCGTATTGCCCACGTTCTTCTCGCTGGCACAGCCGGACATCGAGTGTCAGGTCGCCTTGCTGGCCGGCCAGGGCGTGCGGCGCATCATCCTTTTCCCCTATTTTCTCTACTCTGGCCAGCATGTGACGAAGGACATTCCGGTGCTGCTGGAGCATTGCCGCCAGAAGTACCCGGGCGTCACGATTGAGGTCCTGCCGTCGATGGAGGGGGAGGTGGCGTTGGAGGACATTGTGGCCGATCGCCTGATGCCGTTCGTGGCGGCGAGTCGGTCGCTCCCGACCGAAGGGGCGGCGATTGAGCAGCGCAGCTACGAGATCATCGAGGCGCAGCTTGGCGCCGCCTTGCCGACGGATCCGGTGGAACGCGCGATTGTGCGGCGCGTCACGCACGCCACGGCGGATTGCTCGTTCGCCCGGTCGATGCGCATGCACCCGCAGGCTGTGGCCCGCGGGTTGGCCGCCCTGGCCGCAGGCAAGCCGGTGATCTGCGATGTGAAGATGCTGCAGGCGGGGATCACCCGCCACGCTGGCAAGACCCTCTGCGCCATCAGCGACCCGGCCGTGCTGCAGTTGGCGAAGGAGCAGGCCTGCACCCGCGCCAGCGCCGCCATGGACGTGCTGCGCGCGGAGCTGGATGGCGCCGTGGTGGCTATTGGCAACGCACCGACCGCACTCTGGCGCCTCATGGAGATCGCCAAGAGTGGCGGCCCGCGCCCCGCGCTCGTGGTAGGTGTGCCGGTCGGCTTTGTCGGCGCGATGGAATCGAAGCTGGCCCTGGTCGAAAGCGACCTTTGCTATATCACCAACGTCAGCCCACGTGGCGGCAGCCCGGTGGCCGCGGCCATTGTGAACGCGCTGGCCATCGAGGCTGTGCGCCAGTCGCCGCACGCATCCGCCACCGCCCATTGCCAAGGAGCCTTATGATCAATCCCGTGCAGGCCGAAGCTGGTCATTTTTACGCCATCGGCACCGGTCCCGGCGCGCCGGATCTCCTGACGATCCGGGCGGCCAATCTGATCCGGGCCGCGCAGGTCATCATCGCCCCGCGCTCGGAGAAGGCCGAGGAGAGCCTGGTGATGCGCTCCATCCGTGACCTGGTGAGCAATCAGGAAGTGGTGACGCACACCTATCCGATGCAGCGCGATCAGGCGAAGACCATCCAGTCCTGGGAGCCGGTGGCGGATCTGGTGGCGGCCCGCTGTCGCGACGGGAAAGTGGTGGTGCAGGCCACGATCGGCGATCCGCTGCTCTACAGCACCAGCAGCTACCTCTTGCCGCTGCTGGCGGAGCGGATGCCGGCGGAGCGGTTGCACGTGGTGCCGGGGATCTGCGCGTTTCAAGCGGTGGCCAGTCGCCTGGGGCTGCCGCTGGCGCTGCAGGAAGACCGCGTGCTGATTATGCCGGCGACGGATCTGCAGGAAGTGGAACGGGCGCTGGAACGCTGCGAAACGCTGGTCCTCTATAAATCCGGCCGTCATCTGCGCGGGCTGGCCGATCTGCTGGATCGGAAAGGGCTCGCCGGCAAGGCGCACCTGATCTGCAATGCCGAGCAGGGCGAGCGGGAGTTTTCGACCACCGACCTGCGCCTGGCCGCCGAGGGACAGTACGGCTATCTGGCCACGGTGATCATCCAGGTCGGCCGCCGCGGCTGGTTCCAACCGGAGTCTGCGCCCGCGCCATGACCACCCAACGCACAGGCTGGACCACGGGAACCTGCGCCGCTGCGGCTGCCAAGGCGGCGGCGTGGTGGTTGTGCCGACAGGAGCGCGTGGAGCATGTCACGATTCGCCTGCCGGAAGAGCAGTCCGTCTGCTTGCCGGTGGCGTTTGTCGAAGCGACGGCCGAGGGCGCGGTGGCGGGTGTGCGCAAGGATGCGGGGGACGACCCGGATGTTACCCATGGCTCGACCGTGGTAGTGGCGCTGCAGTGGCAGGCGGAAGGCGATGTGACGTTTCGCGCTGGCGCAGGGGTGGGGGTCGTGACCAAGCCGGGGTTGCAAATTCCCCCGGGCGAGCCGGCTATCAATCCGGTGCCGCGGCGCATGATCCGTGCGGCAATTCGCGAACTGACCGACCGCCCCGTGGTGGTGACCGTTGCTATCCCGGGCGGTGGTGCGCTGGCGGAGCAGACCTTCAACCCGCGCCTGGGCATCACGGGTGGCCTGTCGATTCTTGGCACCACGGGGATTGTGCGGCCGCGCTGCGTGAAAGCGCTGCGCGAGGCGTTGCGCTGCGCGCTGGATGTGTCGCACGCCTGTCAGGTCACGGCGCCGGTGCTGGTGCCGGGCAATATTGGCGCCAAGGCCGCGCAGCAGCTCTTTGCCACCACGCCGGAGCAGATCACGGAAGTCTCTAATGAGTGGGGGTGGGTGCTGGATCAGTTGCCGGCCTACGGTTTCACGGCGCTGCTGGCGGTGGGCCACCCCGGCAAGCTGGCCAAGTTGGCGGATGGCGCATGGAATACCCACTCCGGCCAGTCACGCAGTGGCGTGGCGTATGTCTGCCAGTTGGCCAGTAAACTGGGGTTGCCGATCACTACGGAGCACACCACGGTGGACGGGGTCTTGTCGTCGCTGGCACCGGACGCACGGCAGACGCTCAGCCGCGCGCTGGCCGATGCGGTGCGCGAAGCCATGTCGTTGCGCCTGCAGCGTGCGTTGCCGGTGGCGGTGGTGCTGGTGAATATGCAGGGCGCGCAGTTGGGCGCCAGCGGAGATCTCACGCCATGGTTATGAAGGCAACAGCGGCGACAAGCGCAGCGGCGGGCGCTGGCACCACACGTGCCACGCGTATTGTGATCGCCGGGTGCGGCCCGGGCGCACCGGATTTGATGGCCCCCGCCGTGAACGCGGCGGCGCGCACGGCCGATGTCCTGGTCGGCGCCAAACGCTTGTTGGAACTCTTTCCGGCGGTGCCGGCGCAGCGGATTGTGGTAGGCCGCGATATTGCGCTGGTCCTGACGCAGATGGCTGCGCTGCCCGCCGCGCACAAGGTGGTGGTGCTGGTCAGTGGCGATCCGGGGTTTCACAGCTTTGGCCGCTCCGTACTTGCGCGCTTCGGGCGCCACGCCTGCGAGGTCATCCCCGGAATCAGTTCGGTGCAAGTCGCCTTTGCGCGCATCGGCGTGACCTGGGAAGACGTGCACCTGGTCAGCGCCCATGACGCCATACCCGCGATGAGCCCGGCCACGCTCGCCGGCCACGCGAAGCTGGCCGTGCTCGCGGGCAATCCGGTCTCGGCCCCCTGGCTGGACGACGCGGTGCGCACGCTGCACCCCACGCATGCGGTCTTTGCCTGTTCGGATCTGACGCTGCCGGCGGAGCGCGTCGAGGAGTTGGTCGCGGGGCAGGTGGCCGCCGCTGCGCTGCCATCGCGCACGGTGTTACTTTTCATACGAAGGAGTTTGCTGGCATGAAAGTCTACTTTGTTGGCGCAGGCCCCGGTGATCCGGAGCTGATCACCGTGAAAGCGTTGCAGCGCCTGAAGGTCGCGCGCTGCTGCATCTACGCCGGATCGCTCATCAATCCCGAGGTGTTGCGCTATCTGCCGGCGGACGCGGAGCTCCACGACTCGGCGAAGATGTCGCTCGACGATATCCTGGTGGTCTGCCGCGCCGCGCGCGAGCGCGACATGGATGTGGTGCGGCTGCATTCCGGCGAACCAGCCATCTATGGCGCCATCGGCGAACAGATGCGCGCCCTGGATCAACTGGGGATTGACTACGAGGTCATCCCAGGCATCAGCGCCTTTCAGGCCGCCGCCGCCGCGCTGCGCAAAGAGCTGACCGCGCCGGAGATCTCGCAAACCATTATCCTGACGCGCACCGCTGGCCGCACGCCGATGCCACCGGATCAGGAGCTCAGCCGCCTGGCGGCTGTGCGCGCCACGATGTGCATCTTCCTCTCCACGCCGAAGATGTCGGAGATCGCCGAGAAGCTGGCGGCCGCGTATGGCAGCGATTGCCCGGCTGCCGTCATCTACCACGCCTCCTGGCCCGACCAGAAGGTGCTGACCGGCACGCTGCGCGATATTGGCGCACAGGTGATCCAGGCGGGCATTGAGAAGACCGCGATCATGCTGGTCGGCCCCGCCCTCGGGAACGTGGAGTATGTTTCCAAGCTCTACGATAAGCACTTTACCCACGAGTTCCGGCGCGGAGAACCGTAATGAAGATTGCCGTACTCAGTTTGTCCGAAGATGGTGGCGCGATTGCGGCCTGCTTGTGCCGGAATCTGCCGAAAGCCGATCTCTATTTGCATGAGATCGTGGCTGGCTATCCCGAGGCCGCGCGCTTCAGCAGCCTGTTGAAGATTACCGCCAAGCTCTTCCCGAAATATCGCGGCCTGGTCTTCGTGATGCCGTGCGGGGCGGTGGTGCGGGCCCTGGCGCCGCACCTTGCGCATAAGACCACGGACCCGGGGGTGGTCGTGGTGGATGTAATGGCACGCTATGCCGTCAGTCTGCTGGGCGGTCATGAGGGGGGCGCCAATAAGCTGGCCATCGAAGTGGCCAATTGGATCGGCGCGGAACCGGTGATCTCGACTACGACCGACGCACGCAAGCACATCATCGTGGGGGTGGGGTGCCGCAAGGGCACGCCGTCCGCGCGCATTGAGTTCGCGGTGCATCAGGCGCTCCAGCGGGCCGGGGTGATCCTCGAGGAGGTGGCCTGCCTGGCCTCGGCGGATCTGAAGCGCCACGAGGCGGGGCTGATCGAGGCGGCGCAGGTGCTGGGATTGCCGCTGCGTATCATCCCCTCGGAAGATCTGCGGAATTGCCGCCGTGATTTCACGACGTCCAAGTTTGTGCAAACGAAAGTAAACCTGCCTGCCGTGGCCGAACCGGCCGCCTTGCTGGCAGGAAGGAGGACCCAATTACTACTACCGCGACAGATCATAGCCGGAGTCACAGTGGCCATTGCCAAGGAAAGCTCTACGCCATTGGCATAGGCCCGGGCAGTCGGCTGGATCGCACGCGGCGTGCCGAAGAAGCCCTCGCGCTCTGTCAGGTCGTGGTGGGCTACCCGCCGTACCTGAAGAAGATCCAGGATCTGACCGGCGGCAAGGAGCTGATTGCCACAGGCATGACGCATGAGGTGGAGCGCTGCCGCGTGGCGCTGCAGCGCGCCGCAGCCGGGGCGCATGTGGCGTTGATCTCCTCCGGTGATCCCGGGATCTACGGCATGGCGGGGCTGGCGATTGAGCTCGCGGCTGCCGACGGCATCCAGGTGCCGATCGAAGTGATCCCCGGCGTGACCGCGGCCAGTGCGGCGGCCTCGAAATTGGGTGCGCCGTTGATGGTCGACTTTGCGGTGATCAGCTTGAGCGACCGGTTGGTGGCCTGGGAGAAGATCCGCGCGCGCCTCGAAGCCGCCGCCGCGGCGGATTTTGTCACCGCCCTCTACAACCCCCGCAGCCACGGCCGCGTGGCCCAGTTGGATGAGGCGGTCGCCATCTTCCGCCGGCATCGCGCCCCCACAACCCCGGTGGGGATCGCCGTGGCCGTGGGCACCGACGAAGAACGCATTCAGGTGACCGACCTCGCGCACATCTTTGACTTCGAGATCGACATGCAGACGCTGGTCATTGTGGGCAACAGCACTTCCAAACTCGTCGGTCCCTGGTTCGTCACGACGCGAGGATACACGGTATGATTTTGCTGTTGGGAGGCACCAGTGAAACCGCCAGCATCGCCGACCGTCTGGCCGGCGCAGGCTTGGCGGTGCTGGTGTCTACCGCCACGGCGGCGGCGCTGGACGTGGGCACCCGCCCCGGCATTGAGCGGCGCGTGGGACGCCTCGCTGCGCCGGCCATGGCGCAGTTGGTGCACGACCAGGCCATCACTGCGATCGTGGATGCTGGCCACCCGTACGCCGCAGAGCTGCACGCCACCGCGCAGGCTGTGGCGGCGCGCGTGGCCATCCCCTATTTCCGTTTTGTGCGCCCCGCCGTCGCCTGGGATGCGGCCGACACCACGATCGTGCCGGTGACCGATCATGCGGCGGCCGCGGCCACGGCGTTCTCCTTTGGTAAACCTGTACTGCTCACCACCGGTTCCAACCACTTGGCACCGTATTGCCAGCAAGCCGCGCAACACGGTCTGCCGCTGGTGGTGCGCGTGCTGCCGGAACGCGCCTCGCTGGAGGCTTGTCACCAGGCCGGCTTGGCCGATGCCGCGATCATTGCGTTGCGCGGCCCCTTTTCGCGGCAGCAGAACCGGGAGCATCTTCGGCAGGTGCAGGCGGGTGTCTTGGTCACCAAGGAGAGTGGCGAGGCGGGTGGCTTTGCCGCGAAGGTGGCAGCGGCCCGGGATGAGCAGTGCCGGGTGGTAGTAATCCAGCGTCCGCCAGAAACGACGCAGCATGCGTACCAGGATGTGCAAGCATTGCTTGCAGCTCTGGCGGCAGGCCGAATTCTGACACAGGGAGTATAGACGATGCACATTATGGAAGGATTTCTGCCCGTCCGGCATGCGCTGGGATGGTTTGCTGTGGCCGTTCTGTTTTGGCTGGCCGGGGTGCGCTCATTAAAGAGGATTGTCCGCGACCAGCCTAGCGCGCGCTTGTTGTTGGGCGCAGCGGGTGCGTTTGTGTTCGTGCTTTCCGCATTGAAGCTGCCATCGGTGACGGGGAGTTGTTCGCACCCGACCGGCATCGGCCTCGGCGCGATCCTGTTTGGACCGTCGGTCATGTCGGTGCTGGGTGCTATTGTGCTTTTGTTTCAGGCGCTCTTGCTGGCGCACGGCGGATTGACGACGTTGGGTGCCAATACGTTTTCCATGGCGATCGTCGGCCCGTGGGTTGCGTATGGCGTGTTTCGCGCGCTGCGCGGCAGTGGGGCGTCGTTGGCGGTTGCCACCTTTACGGGCGCCGCCTTGGCTGATCTCGTCACGTATGCCACGACTTCCCTACAACTGGCACTGGCCTTTCCGGATCCGAGCAGTGGCTGCGTGGGCGCCTTCCTCAAATTCGGCCTGATCTTCGTCGTCACGCAAATTCCGCTGGCCGTGGCGGAGGGGATCCTGACGGCGCTGATTATGAACGCGCTGACGGCTCATAGCGCTGCGGAACTTCGCCTGCTCAAGATCCTGCCGGGCGAGCGGGAGGGAACATGAAGACCAGAAACACGCTGCTGCTGCTGTTGGCCTTGGTGGTGTTGGTTGCCATGCCGTTGTTTGTGGTGCATAAGCCGGCGGGGGGTGAGGAAATTTTTGCGGGCGCCGACGGCCGGGCCACGGACGCGATTCAGGGGCTCTACCCCGGTTACCAACCATGGTTCAAGCCGCTGTTTGAACCGCCCAGCGCAGAGATCGAGACGATGCTCTTTGCGTTACAAGCGGCACTGGGTGCCGGATTTATCGGCTTTTATCTGGGTCTCATGAAAGGTCGCGCGGAACGAAAAACCCGCGTGCCGGAGGGACCATGCACCTGATTGATTGTTATGCGCACTCCAATCGCTGGCGTACGCGGCATCCGGCCGAAAAGGCGATGTTTGCCTTGGGGTTGCTGGCCTGGAGCGTGATCCTGCCCTTTCCCGGCGCCGTGATCATCCTCGGGGTGGTGGTCGTGGCGGCGTTGGCGGGTGCGCGCGTGCCGTGGCGGGTCTATCTGCGCGTCATGGCCATCCCGGCCGTGTTTATCCTGGTTGGCAGTGCTTCGTTGTTGGTCGGCGTGGCGTCGGAGGCGGGCGGCTGGCGCCTGACGTTAGAGCACGATCTGTCCCGTGCCTTCCATCTGATGCTGCGGGCTTTTGCGGCAGCGTCCTGTCTGAACTTTCTGGCGCTGACCACGCCCAGTTCGGAATGGCTGCCGCTGCTGCGCCAACTGCGCGTGCCGGGGGTGGTCGTAGACTTGATGACGCTGATGTATCGGATGCTCTTCATCTTTTCCGAGCGACTGGCGGCCATGGAGACGGCGCAAACAGGTCGCCTGGGATATGCGACGGCGCGCAATGCGCTCCGCTCGTCCGGCCTGATCGGGGCCAATCTGTTTGTGCGTGCGCTGGTCCGGGCCCGCCGGATGGAAGTCGGTATGGCATCACGTTGTTACAACAACGATGTCTTAACGCTCCTGCCTGACCGGAAAGCATCTCGGGCGGTGCTGCTGCTCATAGCGGGATTGTGGCTGCTGCTCGTAGTCGCCGTTTTTGCGTTCAGGAGATGGTGGTATGCGTGATGTGATCTTGGAAGCCAGAGACATTTCTTATCACTACCCGTGCGGGAAAGAAGCATTGTCCGGGTTGCATGTGGCCATTCCGCGCGGTCGCAAATTGGCCGTGCTGGGGGGGAATGGCTCCGGCAAGACCACACTCTTCCTCTGTCTGAATGGCATCCTCCGGCCGCAAACCGGGACGGTCTTGCTGGACGGGGCGCCGGTGAGCTATGCGCGCCAGTCGCTGGGCGAATGGCGGCGACGCGTCGGCTTGGTGTTACAGGATCCGGATGACCAGGTCGTGGCGGGCACGGTGATCCAGGATGTGGCCTTTGGTCCGTTGAATCTCGGCCTGTCGCAAGCGGACGCGCGGGCACGGGCCCGCGAGGCCATGGCGGCGCTGGGCATCGAACAGTTCGATGAACGTCCGACGCACGAACTCAGCCACGGCGAACGTAAAATGGTCGCCATTACCGGTGTGCTGGCCATGCATCCGGATGTGATCATCCTCGATGAGCCGCTGGCAGGGTTGGATCCGGTCGGCGCCGCGCAGGTTTGTGCCGCCCTGGATGATATTCATCGTGGCGGCGCGACCGTGGTCATCAGCACGCATGATATGGATTTTGCGTATGAATGGGCCGATGAAGCGGTCATTCTTGCCAAAGGCAAGACCTGCCGACAGCAACCGATCGCCGATATCTTTGCAGACGAAGCGCTCATTCGGCAAGCCAGGCTGCGCCCCCCCTTGCTGTTGGAGGTCACACGTCGCCTGCAAGGGAAAGGGCTGTGGCGCGAGGATGGGACGCCGATCCGGTCGCAGGCCCAGTTAATTGATAAGCTTAGCCGGTGAGTTTTCACTGCGAAGGAATTTGTGGCATGCAGGAGGCTTGGGTTTTACTTGCGGCGGCATATGGGGCCGACGTCCTGATCGGCGATCCCGTCTATCGGTTGCATCCGGTGCGCTTGATTGGGCACGTGGTGTCCGCGTGCGAGCGCGTGCTGCGCGCCGTACGCTGCGCCGGCCTGCTGGGGGGGGCGCTGCTCGCCGTGGTGGCACCGGGGTGTATCGCCGTGGCCTACCTGCTACTGCGCAGCTTGTGCTTCCGGGCCCATCCGTATGCGGCGGTGGCGTGCGATCTCTGGGTGGTCTACTCCTGCCTGGCGTTGCAGGATATGGTGCACCATGCCCGGCCTGTCGCCACGGCACTGGAGGCGGGTGACCTGCCGGCGGCCCGTACGGCGGTGCAGCGCATCGTCGGGCGCGACGCCGCCGTGCTGGATGCGCCGGGCGTGGCGCGCGCCGCCGTAGAGAGCGTGGCCGAGAGCTTTGTGGATGGCTTTTTTGCGCCGGTCTGCTGGTTTGTGACCGGTGCGCTGGTGGCCCATGTGGCGGGTGTGGATCCGCTGCGCAGCGCGATTCTGACGATGCTGGTCTACCGCACGGTCAATACGCTGGACTCCATGGTCGGCTATCGCGATGAACGTTATCTCCTCTTCGGCCGCTGCAGCGCGCGCCTGGACGATGTACTCAATTTCATCCCCGCCCGCTTGTCGCTGCTGATCCTCTCCCTGGCCGCTAGCAGTTGCCGGCTGGACAGCCGTAGCGGGTGGCGCGTGGCGCGCCGTGACCGGCTTAAACATGAATCGCCCAACTCGGCCCATACCGAAAGCTTCGCCGCCGGCGCGCTCGGCTTGAAGCTCGGCGGGCCACTGCGCTACGACGACGGTCTGCTGGAAAAACCGTGGCTGGGCGACGGCACGCCGTTGGCCCAACCCGGCGATATCCGTACGGTCTGCCGCTTTATGCAATGGGCCGGGGCCTGGTCCATTGCCGCTGGCGTGCTGGCGCTCTGGCTTCAGGAAAGGATGTGCATGCGATGAGCCCTGTGAATCCACATGGCGGGGACTACCGGGCCGTGCTCGCCACGCTGGCGTTGGGCGACCTGCCGCACCCCCGCCTGGACTTTAGCGTGAATGTGAACCCGCTCGGCATGCCGCCGGATGTGCGCGCGCGCCTCTGGCATGCGCTGGACACCATCACGGTCTATCCGGATGCTGGTGCCGTCCGCGCCGAGGCCAGCCTGGCCCAGGCCCATGGCGTGACGCCAGAAACGGTGATCGTGGGTAATGGCTCCACCGAACTTTTCGGCTTGCTGCTGCGGGCGTTGGCGCCGCGCCGCGTTGGCTGGGTCGCCCCGTGCTACGCCGGCTATGAAGAGGCCTGCCGCGCCAACGGCACGCCCGGCACCGCGCTAGCCACGCTCGAGGCGGCGGACGACTTCCGGCTGCGCCCCGACCATCTGAAGCTGACGGACGTCGATCTGCTCTTTCTCGGTTCGCCGAATAACCCGACGGGCAGCGTTCTGCCGTGGGCGCTGATCCGCCAGACCGCCGCGCAATACCCGCGCTGCTGGATCGTGGTGGATGAGTCCTTTCTCGACTTCCTCCCCGCTGCCGTCGCGCCGAGCGGCATGCGTTGCGATGCGCCGGAAAACCTGATCGTGGTGAAGTCGCTGACCAAGTTCTTTGCGCTCCCCGGGTTGCGCCTGGGCCTGGCGTGGGGGCGGCCGGAGGTTGTTGCACGGCTGCGCGCCGCGCGTCTGCCGTGGAGCGTCAATGCCTTGGCACAGGCCGCGGCCGAACTGCTCTATCGCGATCAGGCTTATCTGGAGCGGACGCGGGGGAGCACGCGGGAGCTGCGGGAGGCGTTTTGCACGGAGCTGGCCGCGCTCCCCGGCTTTACGGTCTATCCGTCAGCAACCAACTTCCTGCTGGTACGTCTGCCCGCCGCGTGGTCGGCCAGCCGACTGCAACGCGCCTTGCTGCAGGCGGGGGTGCTGATTCGCTCCTGCGTGAACTTTGCGGGGCTGGGGGAGTCGTATGTGCGCTTAGCCGTGCGCCCCCGCGCCGAGATGCTGGAGTTCATGGCTGCCCTGCGGGCGGTGGTGCAACCCGGCGACGCCGTCGCGCCGCCACCCGCCCGTGCGCGGACGCCAGCGATCATGGTGGTCGGCACTATGTCCAACTCCGGCAAGAGTCTGGTGACGGCGGGACTCTGCCGCCTCTTTGCCCGGCGGGGGTATGCGGTGGCGCCGTTCAAGGCGCAGAACATGGCGTTGAATAGTTTTGTGACGCGCGAAGGCGGCGAGATGGGGCGCGCCCAGGTCGTGCAAGCCAAAGGCGCCGGTGTGCCGCCGCATACCGACATGAACCCGGTCCTGCTCAAGCCGCTGGGGGAAAAAGGTTCGCAGGTGATCGTTAACGGCCGCGCCATCGGCAACTTCACGGCGCGGGAATACTACGCCATGAAGGAGCGCATGCGCAGTGCGGCGCATGCGGCGTATGACCGGCTGGCTGCGCAGTACGAGCTGATCGTCCTCGAAGGCGCCGGTAGCCCGGCCGAGATCAACCTGCAGGCCGAAGACTTTGTGAACATGGATATGGCGGCCTATGCCGACGCCGCGACCGTGCTGGTCGCGGATATTGACCGCGGCGGCGTCTTTGCCAGCATTCTGGGGACAATCCTGCTGTTGCCGCCGCACCACCGCGCGCTGCTGAAGGGGGTTATCATCAACAAGTTCCGCGGTGATGTGACGCTGCTGGACTCCGGCATCCGTGACATCACCGCCATGACTGGCGTGCCGGTGCTGGGGGTGCTCCCGTACCTGCGCGACTTGCGCATCGAAGCGGAAGATTCCCTCTGCCTGGAGGTGCCGGTGCCTGAGCAGGCTGACGCGGCGGTGCTCTTGCGGATCGTGGTAATCCGGCTGCCGCACATCAGCAACTTCACGGATTATGCGGTGCTGGAGCGCACACTCGGCGTGCGCGTAACCTATCTGACCAAGCCGGCGGAGCTGCGCGAGGTGGATCTGGTCATTATTCCCGGCAGCAAGAATACCTGTGCCGACTTGCGCTTTCTGCGCGAGAGCGGCTGGGCGCAGACGCTGCAGGCGGCGCGGCAGCGCGGCCTGCCACTGATCGGCATTTGCGGCGGGTATCAGATGCTGGGGCGCACGGTGCGTGATCCGCATGGCGTGGAAGGGACGCCTGGGGAAGAGCGCGGGTTGGGGTTGTTGGCGGTGGAGACCACGTTGGCGCGCGAGAAGGAGTTGGCGCAGGTGGCAGGTGTGGTGGCGCAGGCGCTCCCCTTTGCGGCGGCGGGAACCATCTGCGAAGGGTACGAGATTCACGCCGGCTGCACGGTCGCGGCTGAAGCCACGGCACCGCTGCGCATCACGCGGCGGCGCGGGACGGCGGTAGACGAGGCGGCCGGGGCCATCTCTGCCGATGGGTTGGTCTTTGGTTGTTACCTGCACGGCTTCTTTGATCGGGTCGAGCTGCGCACGCAACTGCTGAGCTGGCTCTGTCAGCGCAAAGGCGTACCGCAGCCGGCGCACGCCTTTGCCCTGGGCGGCGCGCTGGACGACTTTGAACGCGTGGCGGACATGCTCGAAAACTACCTGGACCTGCAACCGTTAGGCGTGCCTGAGAAAGGCGGCCGGTAGGACGGGGCCGCCGGACCCGCCGCCGCCAAAGGAATGAGACGGGAAGGGGAGCGATG
>CAYSHQ010000014.1:0-15449 GCA_964430835.1 uncultured Lentisphaerales bacterium | reverse complement strand
ACCTAGCACCTAACACCTAGCACCTAGCACCTACCCCCTGCCACCTATGCTACCGGCTGGGAGTCTTATATTGCAGCTTGGCCCAGCGCCCATAGCGCCGCGTCACCTCCTGCACCCCGGCCTTGTCCTTGCGCGCCACCAGCAGCCCCACCAACTCCTGCAGCGCCCCCGCGTTGCGCGGGTTCGGATACGCCTCCAGGCATTTCCACAACTCCGCCACGGCGCCAGCCTCATTCCCCTGCCGCCGATAGATCCGCGCCCGACAGCGGTGAATGAGCGCATGGTCTTCCTTGGAGGCCGTGGTGCAATCTGCCTTTTCCAATTCATCCAGCCAGCGCAGCAGCGCGTCCGGCTGCTCCCGGTTAACGGTCTCGCCCACGCCCAGCATCCCCAAGCGGCCATAATAGGTGCCACAAACCGCTTCCTGGTAGGGGCGCAGCCAGGCCCGCGACGCTTCGTCCGGCGCCACATAGAGCATATGGGTCAGCAGCCGCCCGTACAGATTGCAGAGGCGCTGGCGCAGGTAGATCGTCCAAGGATCATGCGGTTGGTCAGCCACCACGCGCATCAGCAGTTCCAGCATGGCCGGCGACACCGAAACCGAGGAAGGCTGACCGGCTGGCAGCCACTTTACGACCAGACCGGCATCTACCGAGCCCCCCGGCGCCGGCGCATCCTCCACGTAGTAGACCGGCCTCCCACAGGTTTGCGCGTACTGTTGTCGTTCCCGTGCGCGCTCTTCCATGGTCGTGTGCAACGGCCGCCCCAGGCCGATGGAGAGGCCATAGCCGTTGTTCTGAGCCAGCAGCAGGTCGCGCCGCACCCCGCGCACGAGCTGCAACTCCCCCGCCGGTCCGGCATCGAGATCGCCACGCAGGAAGAGCACCGCATTGGTCTCGCAATGGTTCAGCAGCACTGTCGCCACCTCTGCGGCCCAGGTGTAGCGGGAGCGATTATTCATCCGCAGGTTTTGCGCCAGTAACCCGGCGACCACCAGCACCAGCAGCACCCCGGCCGCGATCCGCCCCCGCCGCCCACCCCATTGGCTGAGCGCCGCCACGGCCACGCCGAGCAGCAGCGCCATGACCAGATACGGAATCAACGGATAGACCCGGAAGGCGCACTGGTTGAGATACTCGTAGTCGATCTTCAGCAGCATAATCAGTAAGACCCCACCGCCCAGCCAGGCTGCCAGCAACCCCAGCCAGAGCGTCCCCCCCCACCGCCGCATGGCCAGCACCAGACCAGCCAGCACCAACGGCACCCCCACCGGCGTGAACTGCCAGTAGAGTTGCTGGCCATAGAACCGCAGGAAGGCCAACCGGTCGCTCGCGGTCGCGCTGACGCTGTCCGACACGTCATACACCTGCCGCGAGATCAGCCGCCATAAATCGCCCCACCCTTCCAGCGCCCCCAGGAAGCTAAAGGCGGGGTTCATCCGCGAGCGCGCATAGAGCCAGAGATACGGCAGCGCCGCTACTACCAGGCAGAGGAGCAGCGCCGTGGGTGCCTGCCGCAGCATGGCCCGCCAGCGCGGCAGTGCCATCAGCAACAAGCCCGGTGCCGAAAGCAGAAAGAGCGGCCAATGGTTGGCCAGCCCCAGGCCGCAGACCAACGCCGCCAGATGCAGCGCCTGCCAGCGCCCGGAATCGCGGTACGCCACCACCGCCAGCCAGGCTGTGACGAACAGGAACGTGTTCAGCGTGTAGACCTCGGCAATGATCGCCTGCGACCAGAAGACCTGCGAGAGGCCCAGGGCCAAAGCCGCCACCCACGCTGCCAGCGCCGACCCGGTCAGCCGCCGCACCAGCAACCATAACCCTGCACAGGTCAGCGCGCCAAAAAAACCGCTCAGAAAATGCACCCGCCACTCCACCGTGGCGATCGGCAGGTGGGTAAAGAGCCAGCCGAGTAACGTGTGCAGCGGATAACCCGGCGGATGCGCCACCCCCAGCGTGTAGGCGGCCATGATGAAAATACCGTCGTCTTCCAACGCCACCGTGCGCGGCGCGGTCAGCCCATAGAGCAGCAGCAACAGCCCAGCCACGCCCGCGGCCTGCCACCAGGTCGACTTTACGATCTTCACGCGACACCTCCCTGGGAATCGCGGTGCGCCAGGCACCCCGTTGGACAGGCCGCCACGCAGGCCGCGAGCACCGCCGGCGGCACGTCCGCCCACGTCCGTCCCAGCGGCGGGCCGATGCGCATCTCAAAGCCTCGGCCATGGAAAGCCGGTCCCATCGCAGCGCCGATCCGGGCGGCGGTGCGCACGCAGATGCCACACAGCACGCACTTCTCGGCCTCCAGCACCACCGTGCCCCCGAGCGGCACACGCGTCGGCGAGGTGTGTGTGCCAGACAAGCCGGGGGCGACCACGCCCATCGCGGTGCAAAGCTCGCGCAGGTGGCAGGTGTCCGACTTGGCGCAGCTGCAGTGCAAGCAGCGTGCGGCTTCCGCGCGCACATCTGCCAGCGACAACTCTGCCGCTGGCACCCCCCCGGCAGGTGGCAGGTGCCGTGCGTCGTCTGTCCCTGTCCGCCACCCCTCCAACTCCTCGCGCGTCAGCGCCCCGGCGCGGGAACGGAAGCGCGCCGGTGCCACCGGCCGCGTCTGCCCGGTCCGCAGCCAGGCATCCAGCTGCAGCGCCAGGTGCCGCCCGTGTGCACAAGCCAGCACTGCCAGGCGGCAATTCTGCATGGCGGCGCCGCCGGTAAAGACCTGCGGATTGGCGGTCTGGTGCGTGGTGCGATCCGTCACCACGACCCCCTGCTGCACGGCAATACCGAGCGCCTCGGCCAGCGGCGCGGCATCCGTGCCAGCCGCCAACACCAGGGCGTCGCACGAGGCCAGCAGGCGTATCACCTCGGCGGGTGACACCGGCGTCCCCGTGGCAAAGGTCACGCCGGCCGCGTGCAGACGTGCCACATCCACGGCCTGCGCTGCCGCTGGCAGTCGCCCCGCGGTGCGCGCCTGCAACGCCGCACCGATCTGCGTGGTGGCTTCCACCACGTGGCAGGTGTGACCGTAGCGTCGCAGATAGAACGCGGCAGCCAGCCCCAACGGACCCGCGCCCACGATTACCACGCGGCGCCCGCTCTCTACCACAGGCGGCAGCGTCACCGCCCCCTGTGCGCCGGCCAGGCGCTTGGCCGCACAGATCGCCACCGGCGCATCCAGCACGCCGCGCCGGCAGGCCTTCTCGCACGGCGCCGGACAGATAAAACCCAGCGTCACCGGCAGCGCCAGTTCCGCCAGCACCACCGCCAGCGCCGCGTCCGCATCGCCTTGTGTCAGGTATGCCAGCATCTGCGGGATGTCGAAATGGCACGGGCAAGCCAACTGGCACGGTGCTTCGCAATCGGCAGCGTGGTTGCTCAACAGCAGTTGCAGCATGGCACGGCGCATCGCCAGCGCCGCCGGCGCTGTGGTCCGGATGCGCATCCCCTCTGCCACACGCGTCGCGCAGGCCGGCACCACGCGGTTGCCGGCTGACTCCTCGCAGACGGCGCAGACCATGCACCCCGGCAGCGCCGACAGCTCCGGCCGATGGCACAATGTCGGAATCGCCACCCCCACCTGCTGCGCCGCCAGCAGGATCGTGGCCCCGTCCGGCACCGTGACCGGGCGATCATCTATGAAAAGCGTCGGCATCGTTGCGTCGTCTACACCGGGACCTTACCCGGCGCGCCCGGACGGTCCATCACAAAACGCGGCATGGCCAACCCGCCCACCCGGCCCGCCACGCCGCGAGCAATCGCCCGCGCCTGGGCCCGGCTGGTGCGTAGATGCGCCGTACCGGCCACCTGATCACCCAGGAAGACATAGTAGGGGCGCACACGGATGCGCTGCAATCCGGCGCACAGCGCGGTCATATCCTCAACCGAATCGTTCACGCCGCGCAGCAGCACGCTCTGGTTCGAGACTGGCACGCCGGCCTCGACCAGTCGGCCGCAGGCCGCGCTGCTCTGCGGCGTAATCTCGCGCACATGGTTGAACTGCGTATTGACCCAGACGCGCCGGGACGCGCCCAGCGCCCGGGCCAGCGCCGGCGTGATGCGCATCGGCAGAACCACCGGCACGCGCGTGCCGATACGGATGGCATCCAGCTGCGGCAGCGCTGCCAGCGCGCGCACCAGGCGCAGCAACCCCGCATCCGGCAGCAGCAGCGGATCGCCGCCGGAGAGGATCACCTCGCGCACCTGCGGCGCGGCGCGCAGGAACGCCACCACCTGCCGCACCTGCGCCTCGGACCGCACCACCACGCGCGCGCCCAGCGTATGCCGCCGGGTACAATGACGGCAATTCACGGCGCATACGGCAGAAGCCAGCACCAGTACGCGATCAGGAAAGCGCTGCACCACCCCGGGCAGCGGCGTGTGCCGCGCCTCGTCGAACGGATCCGCACAGCCACCACTGTGCCGTGCTTCTGCGGCAGCCGGCAGGCACTGGCGCAAGATGGGATCGCACGCCGCGTCTGGCCGTCCATCCGCCAGTCCGGCCAGTGCGAGGTAATAGGGCGTAATCCGGGCCGGGTGGCGGGCCGCTGCGCGTGCCGCCGCCGGTGCCAGCAGTCCCAGCCTGACCAGCGCGTCCGTGTCGAACGCCTGCCGGAGTTGCCAGCGCCAATCGCGCCAGCAAGCCCGACGCTGCATGCGCGCCAGCCAGGCGCACAGGGCGGACAGATCCGAACATGGCGCGTCGCGCGTCACGAGCCCACCACCGGCTGTGCCAGTGCGCGCGCCATCTCCGATTCCAGCAACTGTTCCGCAGCCACCACCGACAGATCCAGGTGGTGCAACCCGAGTTCGGCGGGCGAGAGGCCGTCCTCCCAGACATAGCGCGCCACTTCGGCCACGGTCAGTTGCGCCGGATCGCGGCAGAGCAGGTAGCGCCCCGGCTGCCCAGCCACTTCGGCCAGCAGGCCGGCCCGCACCAGGTCGGCCAGCATGCCGCGTGTCAGGCGCGCCGGGAGTTTCCGTGCAGCGATGAACGCCTCCGCATCGAGCGCCGCCCCCTGGCTGCGCATGGCCTGCAGCGTGCCGGCACACAGCTCCAGCGCCAGTAACAGCCGGCTGCGCGGGCTGATCGGTCGCCCCAGCCGGTCGGTCGGACAAACGACCCCATACTGCAGCGTGCAGGAGACCAGCGCCCCGAGCATCACGATCTGCCAGCTCACGTAGATCCAGGCCAGCAGGATCGGCAGCAGCGCAAAGCCGCCGTAGATCAGGCTGTATTTCACGATCCCGACCTGCATCAGCGTACAGATCCGCAACCAGCCCGTGAAACAGACGGCCGTAAAGAGCCCACCGACAATCGCCGGCAGCAGGCGCACACGCGTATTAGGCATGAAGAGCAGGAGGAAGGTAAACGCCAGCGTGGTGAACCCCAGCACAATGGCCTGCTTCACCCACAACGCCCCCACCACCGTCCGCAACGAGTCCGCCGGCACCCCTGCCACCAGCGCATTGCGCGCCAGCACATCGATCACCGGGACCGTCGAGGCCGCCACGGCCAGCAGCGGCAGGATCATAACTACGCTCAAGTAATCGGCAAAGCAACGCCAGGCGGAGCGCCCCTGCGCAATCCCCCAAACCGCATTAAAGCTCTCCTCCACACGCTGCAGCATACTGACGACCATCCAGAGCAGGCCAACCAACCCCACGCCACCCAGGGTCCCCAGGCCGAGGCGATTAACCTGCTGAAAGAGCTTATCCTCCACGGCCATGACACGCGTGACAAACTCCTGACTCATGCGCGCCGCATCCCCGTCATCGCCGGCCGCCGCCATGGGCGCCGCCACGGGCACGGGCACGGACACGGGCACAGGATTGGTTGTACCCACGGTCGCCCCGCCTAGCGCGAAGAGACCGATGACGTGTTCATGGATTTCACGCCGGGCGATCTCCTCGCCGCCGAAGACCCGCGCCAGGGCCAGCCCCAGGGCCAGCATGGGGACGATGGCAAAGAGCGTGTAGTAGGTCAGCGCCGAGGCGTGCAGCAGGCAGGCATTGGCGACAAACCCCTTGTACACCGACCAGCAAAAACGGGTCAACCGCAGCCACGGCTGCTGCCAGCGTGGCGCGGCCGACAACTCCAGCTGCCAGATGCCACGCGCCAGAAACTGTTGCAACCGGGCCAGCAAACCAGGTGGGGGGGTAGGTTTCATCGCCGTGATCCTCTTACCAGCAAGCGGAGGGTACCCAGCCAGTGCCGGGGTCCGCTAAAGACGTCCCGGCGATCCAGCCGTTGCTCGCAGATCATGGACGACCTTCCATGCGGTAGACTTCCTCGAAGTCCAGCTTCGTGAAGGCCGGATCGCCCAGCGGCTGCATCAGCGCCTGCCACTTGCGCTGGAACTCGTTCTGATCCAGCCAATCGCGGGAGGCGGCGCAGCGCGCCTCGTCGCATTCGAGGTAGATCAGCAGCAGGTTATCGTTCAGGAAGCAGCTTAGCTCGGTGAACCCCGCCTGCCGGTAAACCGCTTCAAGTTCAGGCCAGACATGGCGGTGATACTCTTTGTAAGCCTCGAGGCACTCGGGTTTAATCCGGGCCATGTGAATAGTACGCTTAAGCATTGGTCCTGATCCTTCCTTTGTTCCGTCGTCCTCAACCGTACACCTGCGCCCGCGCTGCCTGCGCCAGCGCCACCCAGCGCACCAGGCGCTGCGGTTCGTGCTGGACCGTGTGCAGGTCCTTCAGCATCACTTCCACCCGGCAGTTGTGGCGTTTCGTGATGGTAAAAGTCTCCACCATCTGCCGCATAATCGCCGCCTCGTCCATGCGTTCCGTCGCCACCGCCGCGGGATGGGGCTTGCAACAGAAGACATAATTAGGGCCGAGCTGTTCCGCGCTCTTCGTGATGTCCGCCCACGGCGAGATGGAAACGCGACGCAGGTTACGGACCCGCTTCAGCACCGGCAGCCAGTCGTGCAACGGCTCGCAACAGCCATAGCACCCCAGGCCAAAGCGTTCGATGATCGGCTGTAGGTGCGGGAAGAAGAGTTCCTCGTACATGTCCGGCGAGATGCCCACCAGGTCCTGGCTCTCCTGTCCACCCCAGAGATCGCGACAGCGCACCTGCGCCGGCTTAAACCCGGCCGAGGGCAGCACGTCCGCATAGCCGATTCCGCCGTTGTTAATCCATTCGCAGCCGTTGTTGAGCGAGAGATACCCGCCCGTCTCCAACTGGTCCAACACGGCGTGATGGTTGGCCGCCAGCTTGGCCAGTAATTCATGCACCCAGTTCGGCTCGTCCAGCATGTCCAGCATCAGGGTGTCCATGCCGCGCAGCATCACGGCGGTCTGGCAGACGCCGCCCACGGTATGCCACCAGTGGTGCCGGCGCCGCACGTCCAGAATGCCGTCAAAAATCTCATGCGCTTGCGCCAGCCACTGCGCCGAGCGTTCGTGGTTCACCGTCACGACCGGCGTGCGCAGCTTCTCGATATCACGGTGCGCCTGCAGCGGCCGCGCGTAATGGATCGCACCCAGCGCCGCATGACTCTCCAGCACGAGGTTGGAGAACGGATGGATATAGTACGGCTGGCGCGCGGACGAATCGGTCATAGTCTGCTGCACCTGCAGGCCATTGCCGCTGATCGCCGCATCCCACGGCACATTGAAGACCGCGTCAATAGGCTGATCATCCTGTAGGAACTCACGCGTGGCGATCGCCAGACGCAACTGCATCTCCCAGCCGCGTAGCAGCGGGTCGGTGCATGACAGGCTTTCCCACGGCAGAATCTCCAGCCAGACCCCCTCCGGGAAACAGTAGATGCGCGGCGTGACCTCCGCCAGCCGGTTCAGGGCACGAATGTCCTGGCGTTTGGCCTCCTCGCCGGGCGAGGCGGCAATCTCCGCCACCCGCCGTGCCAACGCACGCAAAACGCTGATTTCTGTGGAAGTAGCCATAGATATTCCGCCATCCTGAAACAGGTCAGCCAACCGATCTTCCCGGCGTTCCGGATACCTGCCGCGACCGCCACCGGAAAAGCCGCATTCACGCCGCAAAACAGTACTGGATGGGGGCTACCGGAACAAGCAAAAGAAGCTCTCCTGTTCCACCCAGCCAGATTGCAAGGTAGCGGCCAGCGCGGCACGGAAAGGGAAGTCGGGGTGGGCGTCCAGGTAGGCTTGCGCGCGCGCACGCTGTGGCGCAGTCAGCGGCCGCAACCGGTCGTGTGCCAGCGCCCCCGGATCCGGCGCATACAGCTCCAGCGGGATCACCCGGGCCAGACACGCCGCAATCCGCAGGCCATCCAGATCGCTGTCGCCCCAATGGCGCGCCACGAGCCCGGCCGCCGCCAGGTGCGCCAGCACCCGGCTGACCGCCAGGTTGGGATACCCCTCTGTGTACACACAAACGGCGGACGCGCGCGCCTCCACCAGCCGATGAAACGGCGCGGCATTCTCCGAAGTAATCACGCCGGTCACCGCCCCCGTCAGCCGAATCTGCCGGATCGCCTGCACCTGCTCCCAGGTCAGGGCCGCGACCTGCCCCGCCGCATGTAACTGCGCCGGTCAATCCCACACACGCCCCTGCCGATCCTCGTAAGCGATGGGACCATACAGTAGCACCAGGGTGGTGTACGGGTTACTAATCACACCAAAACGCGCCAGCAGTTGCGCCGGCGTGGCCTCTTCCGCCTCCGCCCGGCAGGCCAGCATCGTGATCAGCAGCTTCAACAGGGCACCTGAGCGCAGCGCCTTGCTGTCATGTAACGCATCCGCACCCAGTTGCGAAAGGGTGATGGCACCCCGATTGGCCTCCAGGATCGCCACGGCGCGCAAGAGCCCCTGCAGCACCTGCTCGGCCTCCGCCTGCTGCCGAAAGAGATGCGTCCACGCCTCCGCCAGCCGAGGACTCTGCAGCAGCGCCACGTACTGCGGATATTGCAGCCCGAGCCGCAAGATCGCGGTCGTCACGGCGGCCGCCACATCCGCGCGCTCATGCGGTTCCGGCCCGAGCCCGAGGCACGCGGCCAGGTCGAGCAACGACGCCTCCGTGCGCAGCCGCTCCGGCAGCCGCACCACTACCTTACCGCTCGTCCCATCACTGCCGCCAAAGACGAACTCCAACGCACGCCGTACCTGCGGTTGTTCAGGCACCATCCCCAGTGTGATGGTCTGCGGGATCACACCGCTGCGCAGGAACTTGCGCGCCAGCACCGTCAAGTACGGCGCGAGCCCCGGCTCGTGTGCCAGATGATCCTGCCAAGACATGGCCATGCCTACGGCCGCTCCGGGCCAAAGTTGATCTCCGGCGCCGCCAGCGTCGCCGGCTCCAGGAAGTTCTGCTCCTGGGGGCCACTGGTCCAATGAAAGTCGTACAAGTGCACGTTATATTGCGCATCCTTCACCACCAGCACCGAGGTGGAGTGCGGAATCTCGCGCTTCACGCCGTCCTGGTCCGGCGAGGCAACAAACAACTGCAGCCCCAGATCGCTCGTAAAGGCCAGTAACTGGTCACGGCGCCCTGCATCAATGCCATAAAAAGCCTCGTCGAACAGCAGTACCGGCAGATGGATATTCGCATCGTCGTACAGGAAGTGCGCGATCGTCAAGATCAACAGGTAGTTGGGGACGGCCTGTTCCCCGCCCGAACCGACGCTCTTCACGCGGCGATCCATCACGATGCCATCTTCCTTATCGGTCATCACCTTCAGCTCATAGCGGAACCAGTTACGATAATCAAGCATCGCCGGGATCTCCCCCACCACGGTGTTGGTGATATCCTGCGCGTGATCCTCAATGAAATGTCGCAAATCCGCCTCGGCCGTGGCCGGATCCAGGGAGCTATAATTCAGCACCAGATCGTGAATCTTGCGGAACTGCTCCTGCGGCTGCGCCTGGAAGGCATAGCGGTTGTTGCCAAAGGTGCGGGTCTTCAGCAGCCGCGCAATGCGGCGGGTCATGTCATTCAAGCGGCGTACGCGGAATTGCAGCGCTTCCACCAGACTGTGCATGACAATCTGACGGAAGAGCGTGACGGTCCGCTCATTGATCAGCGTCTCCTGCTCGCGGAGTTCCTGCGCGGTCCCGGTCAGCACTTCCGCCAGCGTGCGCGCCCGGCGGTCGGTCAATTCATTTGCGCCCTCATCATAGACAAAGGCAAAGGCGAGGCCGGCCTGACTGATGGCGAGGTTGCGGATCGTCTCGGCCTTGACGGCCGCATCTTTCTGGGCCGTGGTGGCACTGGCCTGTAAGGCAACCAGGGTTTGCGGCAAGGGTGCGCACTGCTGCGCGGCAAAAGGACCCACCGCATCGGCATCCACCCCTGCGAGGCGCTGCAATTGCGCGGCGGCCTCAGCCAGCCAGCTATCCGTCGTACGAATCTGCTGCTGGGCCTTGGCACAGGTCGCGCGCAGCTGCTCGATAATCTGTTCGATCCGGCCGGTCTCGCGGGTGATTTTAACCCCCTCCTCCTGCACCTTCTTCAGCTTGTGCCGCACTTCATGGATACGCTGCTCGAGTCCTTCCAGCCCTTTGCCTTGCAGGCGGATGCGCAAGTCTTCGTGGCGCGCATGCAGGCGCTGGCCATCCTCTTCGCGCAAGGTGCACTCCGCCCGCACATTCTCGAGGTCGCGTCGGGCCGCATGCTCCTGGTACAAATCCTTTTGAATGGCGTCCTTGTGGGTCTGGGCCGTGCCGAGGGCCGCATCCAGCAAGTCACGGAATGCGCTGACACGCGCCAGCTCTTCCTGGCGCGCACGCAACTCCTTCTCCGCCCCCTTCAGCGCGTGGTCCGTCTCCTTCAACTCCTTCTCCAGCGCGCGCACCTCCCGCTCCCATTCGCGGCGGCGCACCTCCGCGCCCAGCAGGCGCGGCGGCCGGTCCCGCAGCAACTGCTCACGCAACCGGAAGCTCAGGATCTGATGATCAAGAAATTTCGCCAGGAACGGCCCCTGTTTGGTCTCCAACTGCTGCTGCAGCACCAGCAGCGCGGCCGGCTCGGATTTTGACAGATCGAAGTAGCGCTTGATCCAATCCGGCAGCCGCAGCTCCTCGCGCAGTTCCGTGGGCGCGACGGCCAGCGCGTGGCCGGGGAAATCGCGGAAGATCAGTGCGCGCAGGTTGCCGGCCTCGTCCGCTTCCGTCAGCCAGGTCGCCAGGATCTCGTCGCCAATCACCTGTTCCAGGGCCGAGAGTTCGCGCGTCGTGACACCCGCTGCGGGCTCGAGCCCGAGATAGAGCGGCCGCGCCCGAAACACCTGCCCCCGGATGGCCTGTTGCGCGGCCACGAAATCCCCGGGGCGTTCCGGGACGGTTTCGCCGCGCGCGGCGCGCTCCGTAATCTCTTTCCCCAGCCGGGCGCGTTCCCGCCCCAGCTTCGCAGCATTGCGCTCCGCCTCCTGGATCAGCCGGTCCAGCGTACGCGCCTGCAACTCCGCCTCCTGCCGCAGCGCCACCACCGGGAGTGCGCCCACGCACCCCTCGGGCTCCGCGCTATGCACCGCCTCGTCCACGGCCAGCCGCAGCGGCGCCGTGCGAAACGGCAGGCCGGCCTCCAGCTTCTGGAGCTGCCTGGCAACCTGCTGCAAATGGTGCTGCAACTGCGCGCGCGAGCCCCCCAGCGCCTCTGTGGCGTCCTCCAGCACCTCCTGCTGTTCCTTGAGGCGCTCTTGCGTCTTGCGCAGCGTCTGGGCTGCCAGCTCGTACATACGCCGTGCTTCCAACTCCTGGCCGACCAGGTTCTCGGCGTCCTTGTTGGTCAGTTCATTCAGCCGTTGCTGGGTGGACTCCATCTGGATGTCGAGGCGCCGGCGGTCATCTTCCAGATCGCCCCGCCGCCGCGTCTCAGCCGCGACCTTTTCAGCCGCCTGATCATGTTCCGTCCAGTACCCCTGCAGCGCCAGGTGCCACCCCTGCCAGCGGCAGGCCGCCTCCATCAGTCGCAACTGCCCCACGTCCGCCCGCAAGGCACGCAACTGCTCCAGGAACGCCGCCTTGTTCCGCAGGTTTTCCAGATCGCTGCGGCTCGCTTCCAGCGACTTGAGATGCGAGACCACACTCTCAAAGACTTCCCGGTCCGGCTCCTGCAGCAATTGCCGGAAGAGCAGGTGATAATCCGCCGTACTCGCGACGATCTCGCGGTACGCCTTGCCGGTCTTCAGGAACCGGCAGACATCCTCATACACCGCCTCGCTGCCGAAAAAGCGCCGGGCCAGCTCCTTCTCGTAGCCGCCAATCTGCGTGTAAAACCCGGCGTTATTCAGCGCAGCGCGCAGCTCATTGCGCGTGCGGGGTCGCACCCCATCCTTTTCCTCCAGCAGCAGCGGGATCTCCTCCAGCGAGCACTCCTTGATCACCCCCCAGCGTTCAATCGACTCTTCCATGCTGCGCGTGGACATGCCGATCACCAGCGACGTGGGGCGCCCCTGGCGCCCGGTCAGCTCCAGCGCCGCATACGTCGTACCGCCATTGGGGTTGAGCGCGCCGGTCTCAATGTTATAGCGCATCACCAAACCCTGCACGCTGCGGCCGCCCGACTTCTCCCGCCCTGCGACACGCGCCGCGGCATTGAACTCCATGGAACGCCCGGCCGTCAGCACGTAGTGCACCGCATCCAGCACCGTGGTCTTGCCGGACCCGTTGTCCCCCAGCATAAAGAGATGCCCGCCATTCGGCACCAGGATCGTCTCATTGACGAAGTTGTGGAAGTTGATCAGGCGGATTTTGGAGATCTTGTACTGCATAGCGAAACCTCAGACCTCACGCAACAGGTGGTGGCGGCACCGGGGTCACCCGCGCCTCCCCTTCGACCATGGGGCGGCTCAGGCGATGGACGTTGTAATGCCACAAGGCGGGCAAGGCCTCAAAGATGGTGTCATCGTACTCCACCGGTTCGTCCGCAGGCGGATCGATGCGTTCCAGGAAGCGGTATTTCTCCAGTTGCGGCATGATGGGGCGCAGCGCCTTGGCGCGCACCGCCTCCTCGCTGTAGGCCTCCGCCTGCCCCGGAAAGAGTTCGTTGAAGCGCCCGAAGGCAAAGCGCAGGAAGTCGCCAAAACGGAAGCGCAGGTTCTCCGGATCCTCCACACTGGCCGACTCCTCCTCCAGACGGCGCTCAAAGAACTCCAGCAAGAGCATGAACCCGATGCACTCGTCGCGCTTGGTGAAGTTGAACATCTCGCGATTGACCGGCGTAATACGCGGATTGAACCAGTCCGGCTTGTAGAGCCGCGCACACTTGGCGTCCAGGATCAGCTCCCAGTTGAAATGCTCCTTGAAGAAGGCGGTAAACTCCTTCTGGTGCCGGCGCAGGAAGAAGAAGAGCTCCTCATGGTCCGTCTTGTAGAAGTACGGACTCTCGATCAGGATGTTCAACACCGCTTGCACGCGCTGCGGTTGTTGTTGCAGCAAGGTGGTCATATCGTCTCCGCCTTAGGCTCCGTCTGCGCCCGTGCGTGGGCGGCTTTCGTGACCAGCAACTCCTGGAACGCCAGCGACTGTGCCGCCGTCTGCACCCGCACCGGTGTGGCGGCTGGCGTCAGCGCATAACCGAGCTTACGCAGGCGCACCCCCTGCCCGAGCAGACCATGGCGGGCCAGCTCGATGAGCTTGGCAAAGTCTTCCTGCTCCGCGAACGTGGCCGTGGAAGCCCGCACGGCGTCGGCGCCCGCCGGCACCAGCCCCGCGCGCTGCATCCAGTCGTGCAGGCGCTGCAGCCGTGCCTCGTCGAGCGAACGCACAGGCGCGCCATCGGCCGGCGTCTTGGCCCCGAGGTAATCCGAGGCTTGTACCCGCGGGCGGTATTTCTCCCAGCGCGGCTCGGGCGGATCGGCCTTCTCCGTCTCGTTCCACAAATGCATGTCGCCGATCATGCGCGCCGGGGCCAGCAGCGTCTGGATAAAGGCCGCGCCGCGCAGATCGCCGGGGGGGTGCGTCGCCAGCTCGCGCACCCGCGCCTGCAAATCCTCCAGCCGGTGGCTGCGCCGCTCCAACTCCCGCAGATGCGCATAGAGTTTGCGCCAGACCAGCAAGGCCGAGGCATTGACCCGCGCACACAACTGCTCCAGCGGCCCATGCTCGCCATAGTAGCGCGCCAGCAGTTCCAACTCGCCGTCCGGCCGGGCATGCGCCCGAGCCCGCACCAGGTGGGGCGTGGCGCGCCGCTCCGCCTCCATGTGCGCCACACAGGCCTCCCAGCGCGCCCGGTAGCGGGAGTGACGCATCTTGCTGATCTCCGGCACGATCTCCTGCCGCAGTGCATGGATGCGCGTCAAAAACTTCTTCAGGAAATGATCCAGCTCATTGATAAGGGCGCGGGCCGTGGCGATCTCATACCGGCCGATGACAAACCCCAGCAGCCGGACATTAAACTCGCCCAGCGAGCGGCTGGCGTCGTAGGTCAGCGCGCTCATACGCGAGAGGCGATACATAATGGCGCGGGCGCTGTCGAGGTCGAGCGCGTCCTCGCCCTGTATGCGGTGCAGCAGGCGCGCGGTTTCGCGCAGCGTACCCACCAGCTCCTCGAGCAGATCGCGCGTGTCGGCTTCGTCCGGCTGCAGGTCTTCGCGGCGGCGCTCTTCCAGCCAGAGCAGAAAGGCCGTCGCCTCATCCGCCAGGCGGTAGCGGAACTTGCGCCGGCGGGTATCGCGGTACCCCCGCAGCCGCTCCTTTTCGATGCGGCAGGTGATCAAGTTCCACAGTTGAAGCTGGCGCAGATCCTGGAGAAAGGTTTCGGTGGTGTACGGTTCTGCGGCGGTCTGTGCCTGCGCCCCCCGCACGGCCTCAAAGAGATCCTCATGCAGCGGTTCAAGCTCGTGCTGTCGGCGGAAGAGCAGCAGCTGATGCAGGATCTGCAGATAGAAGACCGCCCGCTCAGCCAGCAACAGGTGCCCCAGTTGCCGGCAGCGGTTCTCCAGGAGTCCGGCCGAGGCCGCCTCCGAGGTCTGCTCTGTAGGTTCCATTGGCGCCACCCTATTTACCACAAAACCCGCCGCGCCGTAAGCAGAAGGTTGGGGTAGCACCTGACACCTAGCACCTCCCACCTTCCCCCCGGCCGAGGTGCCAGATGGCGATGCTCTTGGCGTCCTGCAGTTCGCCGCTGGCGATGGCGGCCTCGATCTCGGCGCGGGTCATGACCACCCCGGCCACCGACTCGTCGAAGTCCGGGCGGCTGGCGCCGGGCACGGGACGATCACGCCCAGCGGACGCAACGCCTCCACCCGATAGCCGCTCTCCTCTTCCATCTCCCGCCGTGCCGCCACTTCCGGGGCCTCGCCGGGCTCCAGGGTCCCGGCCACCATCTCCAGCAACTCGGCCTCCACCGCCGCCCGGTAATACCCCAGCAACCGCCCGGCTACCGCCGGCGTCACCCCCCCGGCGGCAATCACATCGGCAATCAAGCTATCGTCCAGAATGTTCACCACCCCGTACCCCGGCAACAGCTCCTTCAACAACCGCCGCAACGGTGCCGCCGCCACCGTCCCCTCAGGTCTCTTCTC
>CAYSHQ010000013.1:4990-15469 GCA_964430835.1 uncultured Lentisphaerales bacterium | reverse complement strand
GGGACCGGAGCCGGTGGTGGTGCTGATTCACCGGGGGAGCCCCTCGCCGCAGATGCAGCAGTTTGTGGCCTGGCTGGGTGGCCATGGCACAAGCTGACGGGCGAGGCAGGCGCACGGACCAACGCCAGGGCACTGGCACCGGCTGCTGCCGTTTGCGACCATCGCACGGGCTGTGGAAGAGGTGCGTGGTGCGCGTTGGGCGGAAGTTGTGGAACGGCGTGGAGACTAGGGGAGAGCTCTGACGCTCTATGTCGGCCCACAAACCTTGCTTCACGGGCTCAGGTGCTTCAGCGATATCGCCTTCGGTTTTGCAATGGCTCTATAAATGGAGCTGCTAGCGGGGGGTTGCCGTGGTCAGGAAATGTGGATCTGGTCGAGCTTGAGGGTGCGGACCGTGGCGGGTGTATGGTGGGTCCAGCGCTTGAACTCCTTGCAGAAATAGGCGCAATCGGAGAAGCCGGACTCCAGCGCTACCTGTTTGACGGGGTTGTTGGTGGATACGAGCAGTTCCATGGCGCGGCGGATTCGGTAGCGTTGCAGGTAGGCGTGCGGGTTCTGGCCGGTCTCCCGGCGAAAGAGACGTGCAAAATGGAAGCGGGAATAACCGGCGTCGGCGGCGAGTTGCGCCACGGAGAGTGCGTGGCTGCGATACTCCTGCTCGATCCGCGTGAGCGCGGCGGCCAGCACCGGTGTCGGGGCGCGTTTGGGGCGGTGATGCCACCGGAAGAGTTCCATGAGGAACTGGTGGGCGAGGGTGGCGGATTCGAATTCGTCAGGGATGTCGCCGTTGTGCACGCGGCGGTGCAGGCTGCGGATCAGCGTGACGGGCAGGCTCTCCGGCGGCATCTCCCATAAGTAGCCGTGCTGGGCGTTGAGCTGTCGTACTAGATCATAGGCCATCTCGCCATCCAGCAGGAGGTAGCAGAACTCCCAGATGCGGCCGGCCGCCAGCCAGTAGCGGGTCGGCGAGGGGAGGGGTACCAGGAATCCCTGGCCGGCGGTCAGCAGCTGCGTCTTGCCGCCGGGCAAAAGCTGAAAGCATCCTTCCCCGCTGAGGGTGTACTGAAACAGGCACCCGTCACGCCGGGTGCGGCTGTCGTAGTCGTAGGGGCGGTCGCCTTCTTCACAGGCGAACCCTTCGGCGCGCAGGTCGCAGCGGTGGCGCGCAAAACTGCGGATGCGCTGGAAGCCGGTCTCGTGAAAGGGGAGGGCGTGGCCCGTCGCCGGCATACGGGTGCGCACGTTCGTCATATTCGGTGGCACAAAATAGCAATCATTCGTAATTGCAGTCCGTTTCATGCCTGCTACCATTAGCACATCTGTCTTATAGAAGGAAGTCTTTCTGCGGACAGACCCAACCATACCAAGGAGTGTCACATGCCGATCAAGATTGCGGTTATCGGGGCAGGCAGCATCGGGTTCACCCGGGCGTTGATGAAGGATACGCTCTCGGTGCCGGAGTTTGCGGATGCGGTATTCTACTTTCATGATATCAACGCACGCAATCTGGATATGATCACGCAGTTGGCGAAGCGCGATATCAAGGCCAATAAGATTCCGGCGAAGGTGCTGACCACGACCAATCGCCGCCAGGCGCTGGAAGGGGCGGACTTTGTCTTGAACACCACCCGCATCGGCGGGTTGGAGGCCTTCCAGATGGATGTGGACATTCCGTTGAAGTACGGGGTGGACCAGTGCGTGGGCGATACGTTGTGTATCGGCGGGATCATGTATGGGCAGCGCAACATTCCCCAGATCCTGGCGTTCTGCAAGGATATCCGGGAGGTGAGCGCGCCGGATTGCTTGTTCCTGAATTACGCCAACCCGAATGCCATGAACACCTGGGCGGCCAACGCGTACGGGGGTGTGCAGACGCTGGGGTTGTGCCACGGCGTCCAGGGCGGGCACTGGCAGATCTGTGAGGTGATCCAGCTGCTGATCAATGGCAGCAAGAAGCCGGAAGACAAGGGGTTCAAGCGGGTGACGGCCAAGGACGTGGACATCATCTGCGCCGGGATTAATCATCAGACGTGGTACATTCAGATTCAGTATCAGGGGGAGGATTGGACCGGGCGCCTGCTGGAAGGGTTCGAGAAGCATCCGCATTTCAGCAAGACCGAGAAGGTGCGCATTGATATCCTGAAGCGCTTCGGCTACTACACCACCGAGTCCAACGGGCATGTGTCGGAGTATCTGTCGTGGTATCGCAAACGCCCGGCGGAACTGCTGCAGTGGATTGATCTGGGCAACTGGATTGATGGCGAGACCGGGGGGTATCTGCGGGTTTGCACGGAGGGGCGTAATTGGTTCGAGACGGACTTCCCGAACTGGCTCAAGGGGAAACCGGAGGTGTTTTCGCCGGAGACCCGCGGGCATGAGCATGCGAGCTACATCATGGAGGGGTTGCACACGGGGCGCACGTATCGCGGCCACTTCAATCTGGTGAACGATGGGTGCATCACCAACCTGCCGGACGACGCGATCGTGGAGGTGCCGGCGTATGTGGACCGCAACGGCATCAGCGTGCCGAAGGTCGGCGAGCTGCCGCTCGGCTGTGCCGCCATCTGCAATGCGTCGATCAGCGTGCAGCGTCTCGCGGTGGAAGCGGCGGTGCACGGGGATGTCACCCTGCTCAAACAGGCGGTGCTGATGGATCCGCTGACGTCGGCGGTGTGCACGCCGCCGGAGATTTCGCAGATGGTGGATGAGATGTTGATTGCGCAGGCGAAGTGGCTGCCGCAGTACAAGCCGGCGGTGCCGGCGGTCAAGGCGCGCTTCGCGGCGGAGGTCAAGCTGGGCACGCGCACTACGGAGGGTGCGGCCCGGATCCACACCAAGACGGTGGCGGAGATGCAGCAGAATGCCGAGGAGGCGCGCAAGAACGCTGCGGCGGGTGACAAGGCCATGGCCAAGCGCAAGGAAGCTGCGGCTAAGGCGCTGAAGCGGCCTGCTAAGGGTTGAACCGCTGCTTGAGCCACCGGCGGGCGGCTGGAAAGAGCCGCGCGAAGGTGTTGGTGCTGGCAGCGAGCGCGGTCGTGTGTGTGGCAGGTTCCTGGGGATCGCCGATGGTGGTCTCGGAAACAAAGAGCGTATGCGACCCGCTGCGCAGCACAATGCCGGTGCGCGTGACCGCGTCCAGCCGTACGCCTTCGACGGTTTCGCCTGCGATGACCAGGCGGCCGTTGATGATGGCGGAGGCGGTCTGGCCAGGGGCGTCGACGATGCCGGAGAGCCGCAGCGCGGGCCAGACGATTTGCGCGGGTGGCGGCGGTGGCGGGGCCGGGCGTGCGGCAAACAGCGCGTGCCAGAAGGCGCTCCAGCGGCTGCCGGTGGTTTCGGTGGCGGGACCGGGTTGGCCGGTTGCGGCGATGGGCGGCAGCGAGGCACGGGTGTCGGCCGTACGGTGGTGCCAGAGGAGCCAGCTGCCGGCACCCAGCAGGCTGGCGAGCGTGGCAACCAGCAGCGTCCAGGCGGCCCAGCGCGGAACCTTCCGGTGGGCAGGCTGCCTGGGCCGCTTGGTCGGGTAGTTGGACAGCGCGGGACGCGGTGCATGCGAGACGGCGCTGGTAGTGATGGTGGTATGCGACGCGGCGGTGGCGGACGCGGCGGTCGGCTGGGGCGCGGTGTTTTGCTGCGCCCAGGGTGCGGAGGGTCGCTGCAAGGAGGTGGCGGCAGGCGCCGGTTCCGGTGCCTCGGGTTCGCGCTCCTGGGTCTCATCCATCTGCCGATAGCTGTCGAGGAGGATGGTGGTGGTCTCATCGAAGAGCGTGCGTTCCGGTAGGGCGGCCGTATCCACGAAGGCAAATTCGCCGGATTTCATGCACAGGATGCGGCGGATCGCAGGGAGGTCCCGGTGGGCGCCGCACTCCGCAGCCACGATGGCGCCTTCCTGGCACCAGATGCGGCCCGTCGCGTGCTGGTTGCTGACGCGCAGGTAGCCGGCGTGGTCGCGCCGGCCGCAAATGAACTGGAGCACCTCGGCGATGACGCCGGGCTCTATGGCTCCTTTTAAGCTGATTTGCCCTTCCGGCATGTGAGATTCCTGGGGGGGGGGGCAGGCTGGTGTTTCAGGCTGGTTGTAATTTTTTCAGGAGGGCGAGCACTTCTTCGGCCCGGTCCAGCTCCATGGCTTCCCGGGCGAGCTGTTCCAGTGAGGCGAGGCTCTTTTTCTGGATGCTGCCGCGAACCTGTGGCAGGGCGTTCGCCTGCAGCGAGAGGGTGCGGATGCCCAGTCCGATCAGCAGCAGGGCCATGGTCGGATCGGAGGCCATCTCGCCGCAGACGGAGACGGATTTGCCGTGGGCCTTGCCGGAGTTAGCCACAGCATGCAGCAGGCGCAGGATGGCGGGATGGTGGGTCAGCCGGTATTCCTGGAGGTGGCTGGCCTCGCGACAGGCGGCAAAGAGATATTGGATCAGGTCATTGGTGCCAATGCTGACGAAATCCACGCGGCTCATGAACGGATCCACGTCGAGGGCCACGGCCGGGATCTCGACCATGATGCCGATGTGGAAGCGCTCGCGCGGGATCTGCTCTTCGCGGCAGAGGTCGTGGATCACGGCCTGAATGCGGTCCAAGTCATGCAAGGTGGAGATGAAGGGCAGCAGCAGGCGCACGGTGCCATGTTCGGAGGCGCGCAGGATGCTGCGCAGGTGGCGTTGGAGCAGGTCGGGCGTGCGCAGCAGCAGGCGGATGCCGCGCATGCCGAGCTGGGGGTTTTCCTCTGGGGGCAGTTGCAGGTAGGGTAGGGGCTTGTCGGCGCCGATGTCCAGCAGGCGGATGGTGACCGGGCGTTTGTGCATGCTGCGCAGCACATCGTGGTAGAAGTCGGTTTCCGCTTCCAGCGTGGGCATGTCCGGGCGGGCGAGGTAGAAGAATTCCGACCGCAGCAGCCCGATGCCGTCCGCGCCGGCATGCAACGCCTCGTCCACCTCACGCAGCGAGCCGATGTTGGCATCGAGGGTGATGCGTACGCCGTCCGTAGTCTGGCAGGGCGGATGTGCTTCGGCGGCCTTGCGTCGGGCCGTGCGTCGGGTGGCATGGTGCTGGTGTGTCTTTTCGTACCAGGCCAGATCGTTCTTGTCGGGGTGTATAATGGCTTGGCCGGTGTCGGCATTCAGCAGCAGGTCATCGCCGGTGCGGAGTCGTGTGGTGGCATGTGTTACTTCGGTGATGGCGGGGATGCCGAGCGATTTGGCGATGATCGCCACATGCGAGACGGTGCTCCCTTCCTCGATGACGATCCCGAGGATCTTGTCGAGATCCAGCAGGGCAATGTCCGAGGGGAGCATGCGGTCGGCCACCAGCACCACGGGTGTGGTGAGCCGACGGAAGGGGTTGGTACGGACATGCTCGATTTCAAGCAGGTTGCGCAGGAGGCGGTGGTGGACGTCTTGCACATCCAGAAACCGGCTGCGCATGACCTCGTCCTTGAGGTTGCGGAAGACGGCTTCGATCTGCCGGATCTCGTTGGCGATCAGGTATTCGGTGTTGACCGCCCGGTCCCGGATGGTGTCACGGATCTTGTCGAGCAGTTCCGCGTCCTCCAGCAAGGTGAGTTGTGCCCCGAGGATGCCGACCAGATCCCGGCTGTCATCGGGATGCACCTGGGCCCGCAATTCCTCCAACTGGGCGCGTGTTTGCCGCACGGCGCGCTCCAGGCGTTCGATCTCGGCGGCGATATCCTTTACCGGGAAGAGGTTGACTTCCAAGGCCTCCAGGCTGATCTGCCGCAGCAGATGAGCTTTGCCCAGTGTGCACCCCGGCGCGATGGGCACGCCGGTGAGCTCGATCCGTTTGGCCGTCGTCGTGCTACGCATGGAGGAGCCTCCCGCAGATGGCGAGCAGGTCAGTGAGGTTGAAGGGTTTGGTCAGGTATTCATCCACGCCAAAGACGCCTTTGCCGACCATTTTGTCGCGTTCCGTGTCGCGTGCGGTCAGCATGAGGATGCGGATGTCGCGGGTATCCGGGTCATCGCGCAGGGTTTTGCAGAGTTCCCAGCCATCCATGAGCGGCATCATGACGTCGAGTACGATCAGGTCAGGCCGGCGTTCGGCGATGCGGGCAATGGCTTCATGCCCGTTACCGGCGCGGTCCACATCGTAGCCGGCGGCGTCCAGATTCACATAGACCAGCTCGCTGATGTGTGGGTCGTCATCGACGACCAGGATGTGTTTCTTGGCGACAGGGGTGTCCATGGCGGCGCTCCGGGGGCTAGGCGTGTGCAGGTGTGGGTTGGGTAGTTTCCGGGTTCAGGCCGGGTGGGTGCAGGGGAATCCAGAAGAAGAAGGTGGCGCCGACGCCCGGTTCCGACTCGACGCCGATGCGGCCGCCGTGTTTTTCGACGACGGCTTTGGCGATGGCCAGGCCGAGTCCGCTGCCGCGCGAGCGCATGGTGATGCTGTCCGAACCGCGGTAGAACCGCTCGAAGACGCGCGTCTGGGCGCTTTTAGAGAGTCCCGGTCCGTGGTCCCGCACCTGGAACCGGATGCCATGGTCGGCCGCCGTGGTGCTGACTTCCACAGCCGTGCCCTCGGCGGTGTAGCGTACGGCGTTAGCGAGCAGATTCAACAGGGCGCGTTTCAAGCGGTTCCTGTCGCCCGAGAGGGTGGGGACGGTCGCATCCAGGGTGGTCTTGATGGCCACGTGCGAGGTGAGGTGGATCGGTTCCACGACCTCCTGCACCATTTGGCGGACCTCGATGGGGGTGAGCTGCAGCGCCATGGTGCCGGCCTCGATCTTGGAAATATCGAGAAATTCTTCCACCATTTCGGCCAGCCGCTTCCCTTCGTCCTCAATGATGACGAGGTATTTGGTACGCTGCTCGGGGGGGAGCGGCAGCGTACGCAGCGTATGGGCGAAGCCGATGATGGAGGTCAGGGGGGTGCGCAGTTCGTGGGAAACCATGGCAACGAAGTCGGACTTCAGGTGGTCGAGTTCCAGCAGCTTACGGCGGTTGGTTTCCAGTTGCGCGGTCTTCTCGCGCAGGCGCTTGTTCTTGTCTTGTAGTTCATTGGCGGCCTGCTCCAGGTGGGAGCAGAGGCGCAGAGTGCGCCGGATGGTGAAGAAACCCAGTATCGCGATAATGGCCGCCTCGGCCACCAGTTGCGGCATGACGATCGGCGGGAAGAGGTATTCCGTCGTCCAGCAGCTCAGCAGGGTCAGCGAGAATCCGAGCATGCCAAACCAGAGCACCCGTCGCTGGATGGGTCGGATAAGAAACGTTTTCGCCGGCTGATCCATAGTGCTACATAGAACCATTGGACGGGGGCGGCGTCAAGTCATTCTCCGACACGATCTTCTCGGGATCTCTTCGGCCGGTGCGCACAGCGCGCCAGCCGTACTGCGCCAGCCGATCCCAGACGCGAGAAAGTCGGGGATGGTGGAGTCTTCGCGGGCATGGCCGGGTGCCTAGGATCAGCCTCTCGGCAGTTTGCCTGGAAACGGGTGGCAGGTTGACCAAACGTACAAAAAAGTCGGAAGTCGTTGGGCGGCACTCGCCGACGTGCCATCCGGCAGCGCTTGGCGACCCTCCGCACCATGTTTCTGCCTGGTGTCTTCCCGTCCGCCCCGTACTATTTTGGAAATTATTACAAAAAAGTTTTTTGTGGCGACTCGAAAAGGAATGTGATAAATGTTTGCTTTCTTGGAGAAAATTGGATGACGGGTTTGATACCACTTTTGATTGCCGTGCCGTTCCTGATTGGTCTGGCGCTGCTGTGCATAACCTCAAACGCGATTCGTCGGCCGGTGGTCCTGGCCGGTGTGGGCGCGGTGATCGCCGGGTCGCTCCTGCTGGCGATCATGTCCCCTTGGCCGCCGGCCGTCTTTGATTATGCGCTCCCGCCGGAGTGGATCAATCGCGGCATGCTGGCCATTGAGGTGGCCATTACCCTCTACCTGATCGGGGTGGGGGTGCGCAGCCGCCAGTGGCTGATTCCGCTGCTGGCCTTGGCGCAGGCCGCCCTGCTCTTGCCGCTGGAACTTGGCGGACATCATGTGGCAGTCACGCGCAATCTCTTCTGTGACAACTTTTCGCTGGTGATGACGTTAATCATCGGCATCGTCGGCGGCTTGATCTGCCTCTATGCGCTGGGGTACATGCAGGAGTTTCATGAGGACCATCACCCGGAGTTGCCAGACCGGCGTAACCGCTTCTTTGCCATCCTCTTCGTATTCCTGGGCGCCATGTACGGCGTCGTCTTTGCCAACAACCTGCTCTGGCTCTATTTCTTCTGGGAGATTACCACGCTCTGCTCGTTCTGGCTGATCGGCTACAAGGGGAATGACGAGTCGAAGCGCAATGCCCGGCGGGCCCTGATCATGAATCTGACGGGCGGGTTGGGGTTTGCCACGGCGATCTTCTGGCAGATTCGCAGCGGAGCCCCCGTCGAAATGGATGCTCTGCTGGCCTCGGGTGCGGCGGTGGCGCTGCTCCCTGCGACACTGCTTTCGTTCGCCGGCCTCACCAAGTCGGCTCAGTTGCCGTTCTCCTCCTGGTTGCTGGGGGCCATGGTGGCACCCACGCCCGTCTCGGCGCTGCTGCACTCCAGTACCATGGTCAATGCCGGTGTCTATCTGGTGCTGCGCATGTCGCCCCTGTTGAGTCATACCGTCGCCGGTGATATGGTGGCAAGTGTCGGCGGCTTGACGTTCCTGATTACCTCACTGGCCGCGATCACCACCAGTGACGCCAAGAAGGTGCTGGCCTATTCGACCATTGCGAATCTGGGGTTGATCGTGCTGTGCGGTGGCATTGGTACGCCCGAGGCTGTCTGGGCCGGCATCCTGCTGATTGTTTTCCATGCCATTGCCAAGGGGTTGCTCTTCCTCTGTGTGGGTGTCATTGAGCATAAGATCCACAGCCGCAACATCGAAGACATGTCGGGGCTCATCCTGAAGATGCCGCGCCTCTCCATCATGTTGCAGATCGGCATGGCCGGCATGTTCCTGGCGCCGTTCGGGATGTTGATCAGCAAATGGGCAGTGCTTAAGGCCGTGGTGGATGCCCTGCCGTTGCTGACCTGCTTCATCGTGTTCGGCAGCGCGGCCACGCTCTTCTTCTGGGTCAAGTGGATGGGCGAGTTGCTGGAAGTCGTTCAGCCGCATGAGAATGTGGAGAAGAAGATCGGCCGTGGCGAGTGGACGGCGTTGTATACGCTATCTGTGCTGACTTTCGGCACCTGCATGCTCTTCCCGCTTATCTCGCGGTTCCTGATCGAACCGTATATAACTTCCGTCTTCGGGCATGTCACCACCATGAGCCAGGGGAACCTGATCATCATGATCATCATGCTGGCGCTGGTCGCGCTCTTCCCGTTGAGCTTCTTCCACTATGGGCGCAACGTCAAGGTGGTGGACCCGTACCTGGGTGGTGCGAATACCGCGTTGGGGAATCAGTTCACGGGTTCGGCCGGTGCGGTGCAGCAAATGTCCATGCATAACTATTATCTGGCGGATCTGTTGCCGGAGAAGAAAGTGATGCTGGTCGGCGTGGTGCTGGCTGGCTTGTTGCTGGCAGGTTTGTTGGTGAAGGTGGCGCTGGTATGAATTCCTGGCAGGAAATTTTGCTTCGGGTGTTGATCTATCTGGTGGCGGCGCCGCTGCTGGGCGGACTGTTGGCGGGGATTGATCGCCGCTTGACGGCCCGTATGCAGGCCCGTGTCGGCCCCCCTTTGCTGCAGCCTTTCTACGATGTGCTCAAGCTCTGGAGCAAGGAGCGGATCGTGGTGCGGCGCTCGCAGAACTTCTACATGACCTTCTTTTTCGTGTTTACGGTCTTCACGGGGGGGCTCTTCTTCTGCGGGTCAGACCTGCTGCTTGTCTTTTTCGCCCTCACGCTCTCGAGCATCTTCTTTATCCTTGGCGCCTACAAGGCCAGCTCCCCCTACAGTTTCGTGGGTGCCTCCCGCGAACTGATTCAGGTGATGGCGTACGAGCCGATCGTGCTGCTGACGGCGGTGGGGTTGTATATGACCACCGGCACCTTCCAAGTGGATCTCATTGCCACCGGCACCATCCGCTCCTTTGCCGGTTTGCCCGGGATCCAGGTGCCGGTGCTGCTGCTGCCGGGTGTTTTTGTGGCCCTGCTCTATGCCATGGAGATCAAGTTCCGCAAGTCGCCCTTTGACCTGGCCGCCTCGCATCACGCGCATCAGGAGCTCGTGCGCGGCATTACGACCGAGTTCTCCGGCCCTACGCTCGCCATGATCGAGGTCGCCCACTGGTACGAGAACGTCATGCTCCTGGGGTGGATCTTCCTCTTCTTCGGGCGGCATTGGGTGGCCGGGCTGATCGCCTGCCTGGTGGCGTTCCTGCTGCTGCTGGTGGTGGATAACGTCTGTGCCCGTGTCAAATGGCCACTCGCCCTGCGCAGTGCGTGGCTGATGACGCTACTCTTCGGCTTTGGCAACATCATTGTGCTTTCGTTGCTGCAATAGGAACCGCACCGCTATGTCCGGTCTGACACGCTCCCACTG
>CAYSHQ010000013.1:0-4980 GCA_964430835.1 uncultured Lentisphaerales bacterium | reverse complement strand
CAGCCTTACGCCCGGCTTTGATGTCGAGCGCTTTGGCATTATCAACACCGGCAACCCCAAACATGCCGACATCTTCCTGGTGACCGGTTCCGTCAATGCCCAGAACCGGGTGGTGCTCCAGAACCTGTACGAGCAGATGCCCGAGCCGCGCGTGGTCATGGCCTTGGGCATCTGCGCTACGTCCGGCGGGATTTTCCGCGAGTGCTACAATGTCTCCGGCGGCGTGGACACGGTGATCCCGGTGGATGTGTATGTCCCCGGCTGCGCCGTGCGTCCCGAGGCGATTATTGATGGCGTGGTCAAGGCGCTCGGGATCCTCGAGCAGCGCCGTCTGACCATGGCCAGCGAAGCGCACGTGACCGGCGCGATCCGGATTGAGCATGCCGTGGCCGGCGATATTCCCGAGATTCTCGCCCTGCAGAAGGTCGCCTACCGCAGCGAAGCCGAGATCTACAACGATCACAGCCTCCCCGCGCTGCGCCAGTCGCTCCCCGAGCTCACGGTCGATTTCGAACGGATGATCTTCCTTAAGGGGATGGTCAACGGCAAGATCGTGGCCGCCATACGCGGCTACGACGACGGGCAGGGGACGGCGCATATCCTGCGCCTGATCGTGCACCCCTACTTCCAGGGGCGGGGCCATGGCCAGCAGTTGGTGGCCACCCTGGAAAAGGCCTTCCCGCAATGCCAGCGCTTCGAGATTTTCACCGGCCATCGCAGCGAGCGCAACCTTTACCTGTATGGCAAGCTCGGGTATAAACGCTACAAATCCGAGCCGTTCAATCAGCATGTGGAATGGATTTATATGGAGAAGCAGCGGTCATGATTGAGGAGCAACCCGTCCTTCCCGTCACCGCCGACCGTCTGGTCGCCGAGGTGCAGGCGCTGCAGCGCGACCAGTGGCGCCTGGTGCAGATCGGCGTGACGTCGCTCGGCGACACGTTCGAGGTGAACTACAGCTTTGATCGCGACCTGAAGTTCCGCAACCTGCGCCTGCAGGTGGCGGCTGCGAGCGCCCGCCTCCCCAGCGTCAGCGGCGTCTATTGGTGCGCTTTCCTGTATGAAAATGAGATCCACGACCTGTTCGGCATTTCGTTCGACGGGCTGGCGCTCGATTTCAAGGGGACGCTGTACCACACGGCCCAGCCGTTCCCGTTTGCCACCCCGCCGGCCGCCGCGCCTGCCGCACCTGCTAAACCTACTGCCTGAGACGCACCATGGCCAAACGCACCATCATCCCCTTCGGACCCCAGCACCCCGTGCTGCCGGAACCCATTCATCTGGACCTCGTCTGTGAAGACGAAAAGGTCGTCGAGGCGATCCCCTCGATCGGCTTTATCCACCGTGGCCTGGAGCGGCTGGTGGAGAAGAAGGACTACCAGGAGTTCGTCTTTGTCGCGGAGCGCATCTGCGGCATCTGCAGTTTTATCCATGGCCAGGCGTATTGCCAGGGGATCGAGGAGATCATGGGGATTGCGGTGCCGCCGCGGGCCCATTACCTGCGCACGATCTGGGGCGAACTCTCCCGTATCCACAGCCATCTGCTCTGGCTGGGGCTGATGGCCGATGCCTTCGGCTTCGAGAGCCTGTTCATGCATGCCTGGCGCATCCGCGAGCGTGTGCTGGATATCATCGAGGCCACCACCGGCGGCCGCGTGATCTTCGGTTCGTGCAAGGTCGGCGGCGTGCGACGCGATATTTCGCCCGAGACCATGAAGGAGATCCTGGGCAAGCTGACGCAGATCGAGCGCGAGACGCGCGAGATCGTGGACGTCTTCCTGCACGACAGCACCGTGAAGCACCGTTTGTGTGGTGTCGGCGTGCTGTCGCGCGAGGATGCCTACCAGCTGGGGTGCGTCGGCCCCACGTTGCGTGCCAGCGGCTGGAAGTCCGACCTGCGCAAGCTGGGTTACGCCGCCTTCCGCGATCTGTCGTTCGAGCCGGTCACCCGCACGGAGGGCGACTGTTATGGCCGTACCGCGGTGCGTTGCGAAGAGATCTTCCAGTCGGCCGATCTGATCCGTCAGGCGGCGGCGAAGATGCCGGCGGGCGAGATCGCCGTCAAGGTCTCCGGCAATCCATCCGGCGAGTTCTTCTCCCGTGTGGAGCAGCCGCGCGGCGAGGTGATCTATTACATCAAGGGGAACGGCACCAAGAACCTGCAGCGGTTCCGCGTGCGCACCCCGACTTTTGCCAATATCCCCGGCCTGGTGAAGATCCTCCAGGGGTGCGATCTGGCGGATGTCCCGGTGCTGGTTCTTACCATTGACCCCTGCATCAGTTGTACGGAGCGTTGAACCATGTCTCTTTTCCGCATGTCAGGTCTGGTGCTGAAGTGGCTGGTACGCAAGCCGTATACGCGCCGCTATCCGTTCGAGCCGCGGCAGCCCTTCCCG
The DNA here is from genome assembly GCA_964430835.1 of uncultured Lentisphaerales bacterium. GTDB lineage: Bacteria > Verrucomicrobiota > Kiritimatiellia > RFP12 > CAIWXQ01 > CAIWXQ01. The sequence goes on along the minus strand of CAYSHQ010000013.1, from coordinate 2,584 downwards.
GGTTCGCGCGGGGCCGTGGGGATTGAACTACCCGCGTGTGTCTTCTGCGGTATCTGCGCCAAGCGCTGCCCCACGCAGGCCTTGGAAGTGGACCGCGCCGCCAAACGCTGGATCGTGGACCGCCTGCGCTGCATTTCCTGCGACTACTGCGTCGAGCAGTGTCCCAAAAAGTGCTTGGCGCTCTCCACGGCACATGGGGTCCCGACCGTGACCCGCGACCGGGAAGTCTTCGAGGCGCCGCGCGCCACCGCACCCCAGGGTTGATAGCACGCCCTGGGTGTGCTACCGGTCGGGTAACGCCGCTTCTGGGCCGGCCTATTTCGCCTGCGGCACGCCGGCCGCTTTCATCCATGCGGCGACTTTCGCGCACTCGGTGGCGTCGAGCAGGTGCGGACAGTCGGCTTCGTCCGGGCAGCGGTTGCACACGGTCCAGTGCGGACAGGCCTTCTCATCGGGCTTCAGCTGGTAGCCGCATTCCGAACACCAGAATACGTTGCAATCCAGGCAGTGACCGAGGGTTAAATCCTCGCGATCCCGGATGCGCTCGCAGTCTTCCACATGCTGGCTGCCGCACTTGGGGCAGTCGCCCAGGAAGATCAGATTGGCCAGTTCGTCGCCGGGTTCGTCGCCTTGGGACAGCTCGCGCAGGTCGGCCTCATTGTGCTCGCGCAAAGCCGCCTGCGCCAGCAGCTGGGAGAAGGTATCGCGATCAAGGGGCGGCGGCGCCACAAACTTTGTTTGGCAGGAGGCACAGCTGGTTGCGCCCTGCGCCACTTCTTTGCCACAGTTCTTGCAAAGCATGGGTGTTCCTCGGTTGCGCTACTACAAACGTGCCTGCGTGATAACTTGCCGGCCACAAGATGGCAGAAACCAGCCTAGCTGTCGAGCGCACCTTGGCATATGACCATTGACCCGGTTACGCTAAAAGAACTACCATCGGTGTCGGCTGGAGGAGTGTGTGCCACCCTGCTAGCCGGTTTCGTTGGGTGGATGCGGTGCGTGCAAGGGGGGACGGAAGGGTGAGGCGGTGCCATGGCGGATGATGAGGTGCTGGTAATCGGCGCGGGGCCGGCGGGTTTGCTGGCCGCAGTGACGGCGGCGGCGGCCGGTAGCCGGGTGCGCGTGTGTGAACGCATGGAGCGCCCGGGACGCAAGCTGCTGACCACCGGCGGCGGCCGCTGTAACCTGACCACCACGACCGCGCTGGATGGCCTGATTGCGGCCTTTGGCCGCCAGGGGCGGTTTCTGCAAGATGCGGTACGGGCCTTTGACCCTGCCGCCATTCGTACGTTTTTTGCCGAGCTCGCGGTGCCCACCGTAGTCCAGCCGGATGGGTGTGTCTTTCCGGCTTCGCAACGGGCGCGGGATGTGCTCGACGCGCTACTCCGACTGGCAGCCCGACAGGGTGTGGCGCTGGTGCCGTCGTGTACCGTGCGTGCGATCCGGGTGCACGAGGGCGCCGTGGCAGGTGTCGAGACGGCCGCAGGTTTTCTAGCGGCACGGCGCGTGATTCTGGCGGCCGGTGGTCAGAGCTATCCGGCGTTGGGGGCGGATGGCAGCGGCTTTGCGCTGGCGGCCGTTGTGGGCCATACGCTGGTGTCGCCGGTGCCGGCGCTGGTGCCGCTGGTGACGGAGGAGGCGTGGCCGAAGCGCTTGGCAGGACTGGTGCTGGAACAGGCCCGCGTGCGGCTGGAGGGGCGCGCGGCCGCACGTCTGGAGCGCGTGGGGCCGGTCCTCTTTACTCATCGCGGGGTCAGCGGTCCGCCGGTGCTGGACCTTTCCGGCGCGGTGGCGGCACGGTTGGCCACCCCCCACGAGGGCACGGGCGTCCGCATCTTGCTCGCAGCGCGGCCGGAGCGTGACCAGGCGGCGTGGCGGGCCTGTCTGGATGGGTGGCGGGCTACGGCCGGGCGCCGGGCCATCCATAACCTGCTCTCCGGGGAGCTCCCCCGCAAGCTGGCCGAAACCCTATGCGAACTGGCCGGGCTGGCGGATACCATGGTGGCTCAGGCGCGTCGCGAACAGCTCGAAACGCTGGCACAGCTTTGCGCGGAGTTGCCCCTGACGATCAGCCGGACCGAAGGGTGGGAGCATGCCATGGTCACGCGCGGTGGCGTGGCGCTGCCGGAGGTGGATCCGCGTACCATGGCCAGCCGGCGCGTGTCCGGACTCTATCTGGCGGGCGAACTCCTCGATCTCGACGGTCCGTGTGGCGGGTATAACCTGACTTGGGCTTTTGCCAGTGGCCGGCTGGCGGGGCGCAGCTGCGGCAACCCCACAGCGTAGCCCTCGCGCCCCTTTGGCGGTATGCCCCGAAATGGCGAGAGGTCAGCGCGGTGGTCGAAGTACTGCCTCATTTGAGGCGAACAAACCTCGTCACAAGGTAACTACTCAGGAGGGAAGGGTTCAGGGTTCAGGCCGGATTTCACCGCCAGAACGGTCGCGCGTTTGGGGTGTGGCTATCTGGTCGAACAAAGAAGAGCGAATCGCCAGGTGTTCCCTGAACCCCGAACCCTGAACCCTGATACCTGAGTAGTTACGGCTGCACTTGAGTGCGCAAAGAGTCGCACACGATTACTCAAGC
>CAYSHQ010000012.1:0-15514 GCA_964430835.1 uncultured Lentisphaerales bacterium | reverse complement strand
GCTGCCAGGGTAGCACGACGGCGTTCAACACGCTGGTACAGGACCCCAACGGGGCTACTACGCTGCGCACCTTTTTCGAAGCATGCCTCCTCTCCACCAACATCACCGACCGGCAGTGGGGCTGCGAATTCGGTACCGCTTTTGCCGGGCTGATGAGCGGCGCCCGTGGCCAATACTACACCGACGCGGAATTCGGTACTCTGGCCTTAACCGCACTGGACCCGCTCATCCGGTTGGAAAACGATAAATTCCCGCTGCCGGAAAAGCGCCAGCAGAATCTCTCGGTGCGCTGGACCGGCCAGATCGACATCCCGACGGAGGGCGACTACACCTTTGTCGGCACCGCGAACCCCCGCGGCACCCTCGCCATCAACGGCCAAGCCATCCTCACCAGCACGGACGGCAAAGTGACCGAAGGCAAAATCCGCCTGCCCGCCGGCTTGCAAGCATATACGGTGGAGTACACCCAGACGACCACCCCCTATCCAGGGATCGAAATCAAATGGAGCGGTCCTGGCGTCCCGCTGCAGTACCTCGCCAATAATGTGCTGCGCACCACGCCGGCGCCGGAATTTATCCCCCCCCTGGAGGCCGCCATCCGTAACCTGACCTCGACTAACTGGCCCGATGCACGTACAGCCCGCGACGTCCTCGCCAGAGCCTATCAGACCGGCTGCATCTACCTGCGCGAAGCCCTCGTGAACAAGAGTGATGAAATCGCCGCGGCCGCCGCCCAACAGCTCCTGAGCCAGGACGATCAGCGCACGCCCAGCCTGCTGCTGCAACGCATCGAACAAGCCCCACGCGCGCCGACCATGACCAGCCTGACCGCCACCCTGTGCGACTTCTCGCGGCGCTTCGACACCCCCCTTCTGCAGCGCCTTCAGAAGGCCGTCCAACAGGACACCAACGGCGCCATCCCCCCGCAGACCGCTGCGCTCTGCGCCTTTCTGATGAATGGCTGTACCAACGACAACGCTACGTTCAATGCTTGCCTACAGGATCATGGCGCCAGCGCCCAACTGCAAGCCTACCTACAGCGCGCCCTGATCTCCTCCAACGAGGAATCCGTCATCCGCGCCTGCACCTATGGCACCCCCTTCGCCCCGCTGCTCCCCGGCCTGCGCGGTCGCTACTTTGCCGGCAGCCAGTTCGACCAACTGCGCCTGGAACAACTGACCGCAGCCCTAAATTTCAACCAGGGCTATCCCGCCTATCCCACCAAGTGGGAGGGCGAGGTCTCGGCGCAATGGACGGGCTTCCTGCAGATTGACACCCCTGGGACCTACGACTTCTTTGCCATGGCCGACAGCCCCATCGCGCTCTGGCTCGACGACAAACTGGTGGTCACCAGCAAGACCTGGGAGGAACTAAAAGGGAGCCTGGCGCTCACCCGCGGGCTGCACAAGCTACGGGCCGAATTCCAGTGGACCGGTGGCAACCAGCGCATGCAGTTTTCCTACAGTGGCCCCAACACACCCAAGCAACTGCTGGGCGGCAGCGCTCTGCGCACGCCGCTCTGGGCCGAGAACCTCGCGCAACTGACACGTGCGGTAAACACCATGGCATCCCCCAACCTGCCGGAAAAACGCGCGGCCCGTTTCGCCGTATCGGCGGCCGGCGACGGCGGCGCCCTGCTCCTACGCAATGCCCTCCGCTACAAGCCAGACGCCGTGGCCCAGGAGGCCGCCCAACTCCTGGCCAGCCTGAACGATCCGGAAACCGCCGCCTTGCTCATCACACGCATTCGACAGGCACCCACCTCGCCCGTCGTGCCAGCCTTGTTGGAATCCCTGCGCGAACTGGCCGCCTTCATCCCGGCGGAACCCGTGGTACCCCTCCTGGAAAACCTGGCAAAAGATACCACCTGCCAAATGACGACAGATGCCAGCCTCCTCTGTCTGGTCCTGGACCGCACCTGCCAAGGCCAAGCCGAGCGGTTTAACCAGCTCATGAACAACCCCAAGGCCTACGAGCTGTTGCGCGACTATGTCAGCAAGGCCCGTGAATCCCGTGACGAAGCCACGCTGGTACGCGTGGCCTGTTTTGGCGCCCCGTTTGTCCCACCGCTGCCCGGCTGGCGCGGCCGCTACTACGCCGGCCAATATTTTGATGCCCTCGCGTTGGAGAAGTTGGATGGCGCCATCGCTGTCGTCAATCGGCAGATTACGCTGCCCGGCGGACAACAGGATGACCTCTCCGTGCGCTGGGATGGAATCCTGCCGATCCGGCAAGCTGGTACCTACACTTTCCGGCTGGAACCATCCCCGCAAGGCGAACTGCGTATTGACGGCAAGCCCGTGCAGTTCGATAGCCGCACCCTAACCAACGCCATGGCCCTGAGCGCCGGCCCCCATCGACTCCAAACCACCCTGCAACAACAATCCGGCAATTACAGCATCAACCTGTACTGGAGTGGTCCAGGCCTGCCGCAGCAACCGCTCAATGCCAGCGTGATGCAAACCCCCGTCTGGCAAGCCGAAGCCCGCCGCATTCCGGCCACGATCGCCAAACTGACCACCACCAACCTACTGGAAAAGCGGACGGCCCGACTGGCCCTCACCAGCGCCGGCGAATACGCCAACATCTTCCTCCACCAAGCCCTGCGCGATCAACCGGACGCGATTGCCAAGGAGGTCGCCAGGATCCTTGTGGATCGCAATGATAGCAGCGCCGCGGCACTCCTGCTGGCACGCCTCCGTAAAACGCCGGAAGCGCCCATCGTACCGGACCTGCTGAACGCCTTGCGCGAATTGGCGGCCTACATCCCGGTGGAGGCCGTCACGCCGCTGCTCGGTAGCCTCGCCAAGGATACAGCCTGTCAAATGACCACGGACGCCTGCATCCTGGGCATCGTGCTGGAGCGCACCTGCGGCGGGAACGCCGAGAAGTTCAATCAACTGCTGCAAAACGCCAAGGCCTACGACCAGTTCCGGGCGTACGTACGCACTGCCTGCGAGGCGCGCGACGAGGCCGTACTGGTCCGCGCCGCCTGCTTCGGTGCCCCCATCACCCCTGCCCTGCCCGGCTTGCTGGGGCGCTATTATGGCGGCGTCTACTTTGACACGCTCCTGACGGAACGCCTGGACCCAACCGTGGGCTTCTACCATACGTTCACCCCGCCCAACCGGGCCGAAGAAACCTCCGCCAAATGGAGTGGCACGCTGCTAATCACCCAGCCGGGCAACTACACATTCTGGCAGACTGCCAACCCCTCCGGCGAATTGCGCATCGACGGCAAGCAGGTCGTCACGAGCGAAAGCCGCCAGCAGCGCACCAATCTGGTAAACCTAACCAGCGGGCTGCACCGCATCGAAGCGACGGCCAAAAACCCCAGCGGAGTCCCGGAAATCAGCCTCGCCTGGACGGGTCCATCCATCCCGACCGCGACCGCCATCCCCACCAGTATCCTGCGCACCCCGGTCTGGACAGCTGACGCGACCGGCGTCATTCAGGCCATCGCCAAGCTGAGCTCCGCCAACCTGCTGGAGCGCCGCGCCGCGCGGAGCCGCCTCCTCACCGCCGGCGAGTATGCCAACATCTTCCTCTGCCATGCCATCCGTTATCTGCCGGACGCCACAGCCACGGAGGCCGCCCAACTCCTCACCGCGCGCAATTGCGACGAAGCCGCCCCCCTGCTGGTGGCCCGCCTACGCAAAACACCGGATGCGCCCATCGTGCCAGCCCTGTTGGAATGCACGCGCGAACTGGTGGCCGCCATCCCCGCGGAAACCCTACCAGACCTGCTGACTGCGGTGACAGCGGACACCAAACTGGCCATGCCCGTGGAAGCTAGCCTCCTCTGCTTCGTCCTCGACCGCACCTGCAATGGCAGAGCGGAAGCCTTCAACCAGCTCCTCAAGAACCCGCAGGCCTACACCACCCTCAAGGAGTACCTAGGGAAAGTCTGCGATTCACGCGATGCGACCGTACTTCTGCGTGTCGCCTGTTATGGCGCACCGTTTATCAACCCCGTGCCCGGTTGGCAGGCGCGCTACTACGCCGGACAGGCGTTTGACGAACTCGCCGTGGAGAAACTGGACGCCGCCATTAACCTCGGCAACCGTCAGTTGACCCTACCCAACAACCGGCAAGATGACTTCTCCATACGCTGGAATGGCATACTCCCCATCACCCAGGCCGGCACCTACACCTTCTGGTTCTCCCCCAACCCGCAAGGGGAAGTGCGCATCGATGGCAAACCCGTGGTGTTCGATAGCCGCACCCAAAGCAACGCCATGGCGCTGGCAGCCGGCCCCCATCGCATTCAAACCACCTTCCAGCAGCAAGCTGGCGGCTATAGCATCAGCCTGAGCTGGAGTGGCCCGGGCATGCCGAAACCCACCCTGCTCACGGCCGAGGCCCTGCGCACCCCCATCTGGCCGACCGAAGCACAAAAACTGCCTGCTGCCATCGCCAAATTGACATCCACCAATTTCGCCATCCTGGCCGAGGCCAAAGGCGCACTCCTGGCCAGCGGGGAGGCCGGACTGCTCTTCCTGCGCAGCGCCCTGCGCGAGCAGGCTGACGATGTCGCCACCCGGGCCGCGATCATCCTCGCTGAGCAAAACGATCCCGCCGCTGCTGACCTTATCCTGCAACGCGTGCTGGCATTGACCGACAAGACGCAGGCACGCGACCTGGTGAATAGCCTGCGCCGCGTCGCTAGGGCCGTCACCCCGCGCCACCCGTCCGCCCTGCTAGCGGCTATGCAGAAAGACACCAAGTGTGCCATGGTCCCGGAAGCCACAGCGCTCTGCGCCGTCTTCGAGGCCACCTGCCTGCAAAATAAAGCCGCCTTTGGCAACTTGACCGGCAACCCCAAGGCCGCCGACCTGCTGCAGGCCTACGTGACCACCGCGTTGACCGCCTCAGATCGCAACACCATTATGCTGGCGATGGAGTTTGGCTCGCCCTTCGCGCCGTCCCTGAACGGACTGCAGGCGCAATTCTATGAAGGACGGCAAAGTGCGCGACTAGCCGCCGAGCGCCGTGACAGTCAAATTGCCGTGCCGAATCGCCAGTTCCCCCTGCCCGGCAACCGGCAGGATGACATCGCCGCGCGCTGGACCGGCTCCCTGAGCGTCACCCAAACGGCCGACTATGTCTTCCATCTGCTGGCGGATCAGGGTGCCACCCTGAACCTGAACGGACAAAACCTGATGACCAGCACCGGCTGGACGGAACAGGCCGTCACCAATAAGCTGACCGCGGGCACTTATCCGGTGCGCTTGGACTGGTGGCAAAGCAGCGGCAATGCGCGTGTCGAGCTCTACTGGACCCCCCCTGGAGGGACTAAGAAACTACTGGCCGGTCCGGCTTTGAGCGCGCCCATGACCCGGCCAGAACAGGAGAAACTCGCGGCGCTAGTGGACGCGCTGGCAGCGGCCAATGCGCAGCAACTCGTCGGACTCACCAACCAGATCACCGCGTACGGCGCAAGCGGCAGCATCTTCTTGCGCCAGGCGCTGGCGAACAGCACCAACACCAACGTGATCGTACGGGCCGCCGCCTGCCTCGTGGGGCAGCGTGACGCCCGTGTGGGTGACCTGAGCTGCCTGCGACTGCAAAATGAGCCGAAATTCCCCATGGCCCGCGAACTGGTCAAAGTGCTGCGCCCGGCCGTAAACACCATCTCCGATGAACAGATTGCTTGGCTTGCCGGCTTTGTGGCGCAGGATACACAGCGCGCCTACCCCTGGCATGCGGGACTGCTATCGCTCGTCTGGAAAGAGGGGTGCGCCAGCAGCAAGGAGCAGCTTAACGCGCGCGGCAAGAATCCCCAGGCCTTTGACACGTTAAAGCGCTACTCAGACGCCATGAGCAATCTGGGGACCAATGCGCCAGCCACCTGGACCAACGAATTCCGGGTGGTTTCCCCGTAAAAAATGGTAGGCCGAGCGGGAATCGAACCCGCGACCCCGTGATTAAAAGTCACGTGCTCTACCGAACTGAGCTATCGGCCTAAAGTGCTGATAAACAAGGCGTTGCTAAAAACGCCTTATAACCCGCATCGCATGACCATGACCATGACACGCTTGCGACGATTCCGCATCTCCGAGATTGATGGGGACACAGAACCAGCCACAACGCCAAACACCGGCATCACTCGCTTCCGTGAACCGCTTACGCCATGCGGGGTGCATAATACGACGTCGGTGCGCTCGATTTCAAGCAGAACTGCACCGCTGGCGAAAAGAACTCGGGGGGCGCTTTGGCACATCGCCCAGTTACGCAAAAAAATGGAGGCTGCCCCGGAAAGGCCAGCCTCCATCCTGACGGTGCACGGTGTCGGGTACCGGTATGTTCCGGCTACTCCGCCAGCTTGTAACGCGGCCACCGGCCAAAATGACTGTGGAAAAAGTCGCTGCGCGGCAAAGTCGCGCACGAAGTGTGGTACGGCTGGTCCTTAAAGTCGCCGTTCTCCACCACGGCCAAAATCGCGATTTCGCGACCGGCCATTTTCTTCCAGCCGTCCCCCGCCTTGCCCGCACTCGGCGCCGCAATCGAAGCCCACGGGAAACGCAACTCCGCGGTATAACCGGTATCGGTATCCGCCGGCTCATTGACCGTGGAGGGCTTGCCATCCGCGCGCGGCTTCAGTTGCACCGCAGAGGCCCGCTTATTGGCGCCCGCGTCCTGGATAAACTCATTCACCGCCCAATAGATCCCCAGGTAGTACGACGGTATCGCCGGCGGTTCGCTCTTCCAGGACGGTAGATCCTTGAAGACCAGGATGTCGTTGAAATGGTTCCCGGCCGAATGGTGCACTTCCCAGAACATATTCGAATTGTTGAATCCCAAGAAGAACTCCGCGACATCCGCCGGAGCGGAGATTTCGCACCCTTCGCGCCGGTTATCGGCCGGACCCTTGGTCACGCCATTCCCCTTGGCCACCAGATTGGTGTCGAACGTCTCGTAGGCAATGTAGAGATACTGATCGTCCCAGGTATACTTCGCCACCATCTGGGGCGCCTCACTGACTTTGCCATTCCCGCCCTTGATAAAATCGGCTTTGACCGCAATGGCCTTCTTCCAGCACTCCTCATCCAGCACGCCGTCCACGGTGACCGCCTGAACGGTTTTATAGACCACGACCTCATCGGCATTCGTGGCTGCCTGGGCCTGCAGCGTACCCCAACTCGTGACGCCAGCCAGAACCGACAGAACTCCCAAAGCAACGGGTGACTTCATCGTTCCCTCTCCTCTACTCGCATAAACCACGCTAACTCTGCGTCCGCCACCGCGGCGGAACAACACGCCCACAGTATGGCCCACTTACCCCGTGTACGCAACAACCAACCAAGGCCTCCTCCACCGGGGGCGCAAAGGCAACCACGTAACCCACTCAGCCCCTATTTATGTCCCATGCGGGCACTGCTGCGTGCGGAGAACGACGTCCGTGCGATCCACTTCGGCGCCGATTTCCGATCCAACTGCCAAGGCCGCAGGGGGTGCTCATGCATGGCCTGCGGAAAATGCCCCCACCGCTCTACCCTACTTTTAAGTGTCATGGCGTTCATAGACAGCCTCCCTTCTGACAGTGTTAGTATACCACAAAATCATGCTGTCAACGCGCGCGCGGCGCGAGGAAACACTGGGGTAACGTGCGCACGCTTACCTCAGGGTTGTCGTCCGTTCGAAGCGCTGCAAGATGACATGCGTGATCCAGCCGATCACCGTCAGCCCCACCATAAAAGACAGATACGGAATATACCAGTTGTGCGGAGTGCTGCCGGTCATCATGGAGAACTCGGACATGCCGCCGATGCTGGCCAGCACATTCAAGGGCATGAAGACCACATTGATGACCGTCAGGCGCTTCATCAGCACATTCAGGTTGTTGTTCACAATCGAGGCACGAGCGTCCATCAGACCGGCGAAGACGTTGGCATAGACCTGCGCCTGCTCGAGACACTGGGCATTCTCAATGGCCAGATCGTCAGCGATCTCCAGCATTTCCGGCGACAGCCCATCCGTCAGGGCGTTCTTCGCATTGGCCTTGAGCCGCTCGATCACCCGACCGTTGGCGCTGATGGCGTTGACGTAATAGACCAAGCTCTTCTCAATGGAAAACATCTGCAACAGACTGCGGTTCTCCATGGACTTGATGATCTTAGATTCCACCTCGTTAGCAATATCGTTGATCACCTGCAAGTGCCCGTAGAAATGCGCCACACAGGCCGAAAGAATCTTCAAGAACAGCATTTGCAGATTCTGGATCTTCTGGAACGCGCGCCCCTCGAACATCGCCACCTCGCCGGGGGCGATCACCACCAGACGTTCCTTATAGAGAAACAAACCGATGGAATTGATATGAAAAACAAAGTTGTCCTTGGCGTTGTAGCGCTGGGGGTGCTTGAAGATAACCGCCAGATGATTAGTATCCAACTCCACACGCGGCAATTCATCCCGGTCCATGGCCGAGTTCAAGTTGTGATCATCGATCTGGTACTGATTCACCAGCACCGCACGATCAGCCTCCACCAAGTCCGTACAGAGTAGGACACTGGCAGAATCGGCAGTCGGCACCTCCAGCACGCGCCCTTGCTCCAACTTGAAATAGCGGATCATGCCAACCTCCCTGCCACTGCGCATTCGAAGCTTCCGCGCGAAACCCGCGCCGGGTCCCGCCAAACGCGCTAGAACATGCCCGAGAGCGACGGCAACGTCAATGACGAAGCGCAGGAAAACAATTCGGCCACACGACGCACGCCAGAGGACCACGGCCAGATCTCGCCACATCCGACCGCCGATCAGCATCGCCTGTGAAAGGCCAGTCACCGGCTGCCGAAATACCTTCTGAGACCAAAACATCCAAAAACCGACCCTTTAGCGGCAATATCATTCCAAATTAAATCTTGTTTCGCCAAGCTTTGCCAGGCATAATATCATATATTGATTTCATTACTTGGCAGTAACGCACTCTGAGGACCGGCGCGCATGTGTGATAAGTGTGGATGTTCCGACTTGCATTCCCCCAGCTACGCGCCCGCGCGCGACAGCGACCCCGTCCATACCCACGCACACACGCACCATACGAACGAACCGGCCGCGCTCGCCCACCACGACCGTCTGGCGGAGCGCAACCGTGGCTACTGCCGCGCCAAGCGCGTCTTTGTCGTCAACCTCCTCTCGTTTGCCGACTCGGCGGTGCAGTCCTTGATCGCACGTACGCTCGCCGACTATCCCGGCCGCATCCGGGGCATCACGCCCGCCTTCCTCGAACACGTGCAGGCCCACCACCAGCATCACGACCACCCGGCGCACGCCACGACCTCCACCGCGGACGGGAACCTTGCACTGGACGCCCACATGATCGCCCATGCCTTGGATCATCTGGATCTGGACCAAGTCGATGTCGTGCTGCTGGAAAATCACGGCAGCGCCGCCTCACAGGCTGTCTATGATCTGGGCGAGACGGCGCGGGTCGCACTCTTTTCCGTACGGGATGGCGCTCACAAACCGTTGAAATTCCCCCTCTTTTTTGCCCACGCCACCGCCATAGTCATCAACGAGATGGAACAGGCCACGGCCGTCGGCTTCGATCTCCCCTTGGCACACACCCACCTGGCACAAGTAGCGCCGGGCGCCACCGTGCTCGAAGTTTCTCCTGCCACGGGTGCCGGCATGGCCGCGTGGTTTGCATTTTTAGATCAAGGCGCCAAACAGTCAACAGCATCACCAGCCCGCAAAGGCCACTGGATCATGGCAAAGACCACCAGCACCGCTGCAACCCAAGCTGGCCGCATCCTCATCTCGGATGGCGCCTGGGGCACCTTCCTGCAAAAGAAGGGGATGCAGCCGGGCGAATGCCCGGAATTGTGGAATGTGGAACATGCCGCCGACGTGGAAGACATCGGCCGCAACTACATCCAGGCCGGCGCTGACATGATTGAAAGCGACAGCTTCGGCGGCACATCCTTCAAGCTGAAGCACTTTGGGCTGGAAGGGCGCGTCGCGGAGATCAACGCGGCCGCCGCCCAGATCTCCCGCCAGGCCGCCGGACCGAACAAGTGGGTCATCGCCTCCGTGGGCCCCACCGGCCAGATGCTGGCCCTCGGCGACGTCACAGAGGAGGAGCTTTTCGCTTCCTTCCGCGACCAGTGTGTGGCGCTGGAACAAGGTGGCGCCGATGCGTTCTGCATTGAGACCATGAGCGCGATTGACGAGGCCACCCTCGCCATCAAAGCCGCACGCCAACACACGAAATGCGAAGTCATCTGCACCTTCACCTTTGAAAAGAACACCAAGGGTGAATATCGCACCATGATGGGCGTCTCACCGACCGACGCGGCCAAGGCCTGCGTGGAAGCCGGTGCCCAGATCATCGGTACCAACTGCGGCAACGGCATGGAACGTATGATCGAGATCGTGCGCGAAATGCGCGCCGCCGCCCCCACCACCCCGATCCTCGTGCATGCCAATGCCGGCCTCCCCAAGAGTGTCAACGGCGTGGATATCTTCCCGGACACCCCGGCCGACATGGCCAAGCTGGTCCCCGCGCTCGTCGCGGCTGGCGCCAACATCATCGGCGGCTGCTGCGGCACGACCCCCGCCCACATCGCCGCCCTCCGCCAAGCCGTGGATGGTTTGAAGCGGTAATCAGCACTGTCTTCCGTTTTCCGTGTTCAGTGTTCAGTGTTCAGAGCAACGAGGAACAATCTTCTATGACCTATCAGCCCAAATTCACCGCCACAGCCATCGGCAGCATGCCGTTTGATAACGCCGACCAGGCCGTCGACGTCTCCCTGAAGTACCTCTCCGAGGCGCCCATCTGGCCGCAGCTGCCCAAGTTCGGCATGAATGAGCAGATGGAAATCCAGTACTCCGAAGGGATGCCCTGCACCGTCATTGACCGCGAGAAGCAGCGCATGTTCTTCCAAACCAATCAGGATTACTCGGATGCGTTTGCGCAGTTCTATGAGAAGTACATGACGGCCACCGAGACCGGCGACTGCTCCAGCATGGCCATCGGCCCGGAGTTCTCGCGCGGCATCCCGGCGCTGGAAAAGAAGCTCCAAGCCCTGGGCCGCAAGCTACCGGCCGTCAAGGTCCAGGCCACCGGCCCCTGCAGCTTCGCGCTGACGATCGTGGACGAGAATAAGCGCGCCATCTACTATAACGAGGAGTTCCTCGACATGGTGTGAAGTCGCTGGCCATGAAGTGCCGCTGGCAGATCCAGAAGTTCCGTCCTTACGCCGAACGCGTGATCTGCTTTATTGACGAGCCGATCCTCTCAGCCTTTGGCAGTTCGACCTACGTCTCCGTGAAGCGCGAGGACGTCGTGGCCAGAGTCAACGAGGTGGTGGAAGCCGTGCATGCCGACGGCGGGCTGGCCGGCGTCCACTGCTGTGGCAACACCGAATGGAGCATCCTGATCGATGCCGGCGTGGACATCGTGAACTTCGACGCCTTCGACTTCGGCGAGACGATCGCCATGTATGCCTCGCACGTCAAGGCGCACCTCGCCAAGGGCGGCTTGCTGGCCTGGGGCGTGGTCCCTACCTCCGCCAAGATCCGTGAGCAGACCGTGGAGTCGCTCATGGCCAAGCTGGAGCACGGCATGCAGCACCTCGCGTCCAAGGGGATCGACCTGCAGCAGATCGCCAATCAGGCGCTCCTTACGCCGTCCTGCGGCACCGGGTCGCTTGACCCGGCTGATGCCATGAAGGTCTTTGAATCCCTCAGCGCCCTGTCCAAGGCGATGAAGGCCAAGTATAAGTTTTAGTAAACCGTTCGTAGTTCCTCGTTCGTGGTTCCTGGCAGTCCTGCGTACACGCGCAACCCAACCAGGAACCAAGAACAAAGAACCAAGAACAATCCCCCATGAGCGACGTCCACTGCCCCGGACAAGATCAGCGTTACTGGAAACCGGAAGACATCTTCCAGGTGGCCTGTCCGCATTGCGGCGTGGAGATCGAGTTCTGGAAGGACGAACCCGTGCGCATCTGTGGCGGGTGTAAGCGCGAAGTGCGCAACCCGCGCCTTGACCTGGCCTGCGCCAAGTGGTGCAAGGAAGCGCAGAAGTGCCTCGGCAAGGAATTGCCTAAGGATAGTAAGTAGGAATCGTGCTTAGTTCTTTGTTCTTGGTTGCTGACGCCTGTTGATTTTGGCCTAACCTGCAGGGTGAACGTCCTCGCGTGCCGCAACCAAGAACAAAGAACGAAGAACCAGGAACAAGCAGCATGAAACTAGCCATCACAGGTAAAGGCGGCGTCGGCAAGTCCACCCTGGCTGCGGGCTTGTCGCTCTTGCTGGCTCAGCGCGGCCGCAAGGTGCTTGCCGTGGATGCCGATCCGGACGCGAATCTGGCCGCTTCGCTGGGCATCCCGGCCGAGCTGCGGGCCAAGATCGTACCCATTGCGCGGCAGGTGGCGCTGGTGGAGGAGCGTACCGGCGCCAAGGCTGGCGTCTTCGGCCAGATGTTCCGTATGAACCCGGAAGTCGCGGACATCGCCGACGCCTATGCCTGGCGCCACCACGGCGTGTCACTGCTGGTGCTGGGCGCCGTCACACGCGGCGGCGGCGGTTGCGCCTGCCCCGAGAATGTGCTCCTGAAGTCGCTGGTTTCCGATGTGGTCCTGCACCGCGACGAAGCGCTGGTGATGGATATGGAAGCTGGCATTGAACATCTCGGCCGCGGCACCACCCGCGGCGTGGACACCATGCTCATCGTGGTCGAACCAGGGCAGCGCTCGGTTGACACCGCTCGCCATGTCAAAGCACTGGGCGCGGAGATCGGCCTGCGCCGTTTCCGCGTGGTCGCTAACAAAATCACCAGCCCGGCGGATGAAGCCTTTGTGCGGGCCGCTTTTCCCGACGAGGAACTGCTCGGCCTGCTCCCCTACGCCGAACAACTCCATGCCGCCGATCGCGACGGCTGCTCCGTACTGGACGGCATGAGCTCAGAGTTGTTCCATCAATTTGCAGAGATCCTGAACCAACTGGAAAAAGGATAAGAGGTTCTTTGTTCGTCGTTCTTCGTGCTTGGTTGCTGACGACATGCCCACCCAAAAAGCAGGCGTCAGGAACCAAGAACCAAGAACTTAGAACCAAGAACCGGAAAAAGCCATGACCGCCAACGAAATCGCCCGCCAAAAATACCTGCTCCTGATGACCGAAGTCGAGGAATTGGAAGACCAGATCGCGACCTTGGAAAAACAGCCACCTTCCACCACGCAGAAACAAGAGCTCGAGCAATTGCAGGAAAAGCTCGGCGCACGCCGCACCGAACTCACCCGCCTCAGCGATGGCTGCGGCACCCCGCATTGCCGGTAAGCCCCTCTCCCCCTGAACCCTGAACCCTGAAACCAGTCCCCGCATGAGCTTTACCATCGCTATCACCGGCAAAGGCGGCGTCGGCAAGACGACGATCGCCGGCTTGCTGGTCAGCCGCCTGATTGCCAGTGGCCGCCGGCCCGTGCTGGCGGTGGATGCCGACCCCAACACCTGCCTCGACCACGTTCTAGGCGTGGCGGCGACGCAAACCATTGGCAAGGCCCGTGAAGAGGCGCGCATACTTGCCGGCAAAGGGCTGGGCGCGGGCGTCTCCAAGCAGGAACTGCTGGAACTCAAGATCGCGGAAAGCCTCGTGGAAGGGACCGACTTCGACTTCCTCGCCATGGGGCGGCCGGAAGGCCCCGGCTGTTACTGTTTCGCGAACAACGTGCTCAAAACCGCGCTAGAGCAGATTGCTCACCACTACCCGTGGATCGTAATCGATAACGAAGCCGGGCTGGAGAACCTCTCCCGCCGCCTGTCGCAAAAGGTGGACATCCTGGTGTTGGTGGCTGACCCGTCACGTCGCGGCCTCGAAACCCTGCGCCGCCTGCACGCCCTGGCCAAAGAGATGGACGTCGCTTATGGGCGGCTGGTCCTGGTGATCAATCGCCTGCGCCAGGAGGCGCTTCCCGACGAAGTGGCGGCCATCCAGCGCGAAACCGGCGCCAGCGCCGTGCTGGCGCTGCCGGACAACGAAGCCGCCGCCGACCTCGCCGAGCGCGGCGGCACGATTCATGAATTGCCGGCTACCAACGAACTGGTACGGCGCATCGACGCGTTTTTACAGCAAAATTAGGAGAACCACATGGCCAACGAACCAAAAAAACCGAGCGACCGCGCCGTGGATGCGGCGTCGATCGCGCTGCTCGAAAAGGCGGCGTGCGACTGTATCGAAACCTGTTTCACGCGCATGGACACGCAGAAGGCGCAGTGCGGTTTCGGCACCAAGGGCGTCTGCTGCAAGATCTGCCACATGGGCCCCTGCAAAATCACGCCCAAGTCGCCGCGCGGCGTCTGCGGCGCGGATGCCGACACCATCGTAGCCCGCAACTTCCTGCGCGAGGTCAGCGGCGGCACAGCTGCGCACTCCGACCATGCCCGCCACCTCGTGTTGCTCCTGAAGAACGTGGCGGAAGGTCATGGCGGCGGCTATGAGATCAAGGACGAGCGCGCCCTGCGCTACAACGCGCGCCTCTACAAGATCGAGGAAATCGGTCGCACCAAGGAAGCCGTGGCCCTCGACTTGGCCAACCTCTTCCTGGGTGAATTCACCTCGCAGGAAGCACCGCTGAAAACGCTGCAACTGGCGCCGCCCAAGCGCCAGGCCATCTGGGAAAAGCAGGGCGTTATCCCGTTCGGCATTGACCGCATGGTTGTCGAGGCGCTGCATCGCACCACCATGGGCGTGGACCACGACTACCGCAACCTCCTGCGCCATGCCTTCTGCACCTCGCTGGCCGACGGCTGGGGCGGCGCGCGCATCGGCTCCATCGTCTCGGACATCATCTTCGGCACCCCCACCCCGGTGCGCAGCTCCGCCAACCTCGGCGTGCTCGGCGAGAAGACCGTCAACATCATCGTACACGGCCATGAACCGGCCCTCTCCGACATGCTGGCCGTGATGGTCAATGATCCGGAGATTAAGACCTATGCCAAGGCCGCCGGTGCCGAGGGCGTCACCCTCGCGGGTCTCTGCTGCACGGCCAACGAAATCCTGATGCGCCACGGCGTACCGATTGCCGGCAACTTCCTCCAGCAGGAACTGGCGATCATCACCGGCGCGGTCGAGATGATGGTAGTGGACGTGCAGTGCTGCATGCCCAGCCTGCCGCAGGTGGCCAAGGCGTACCACACCGAGGTGGTCTCCACGGCGGATATGGCCAAGACCGCCGGCGCCACGCACATGGCCTTCGATGAACATAACGGCCCCGGCTCCGCCAAGGCGATCCTCAAACGCGCCATCGACAACTTCAAGAATCGCGATCCAAAAAAGGTCCTGATCCCCAAACAGAGCGAGCCAATGGTTGCCGGCTTCAGCGTCGAAGCCATCAAATACATGCTGGGCGGCACCTACCGGGCCTCGTTCCGTCCGCTCAACGACGCCATCATGCAAGGGCGTATCCGCGGCGTAGTCGGCATTGTGGGGTGTAACAACCCCAAGACCAAGAGCGACGAATACACCAATGACCTGACCACCGCGCTGATCAAGGAGAATGTCCTGGTCCTCAAG
>CAYSHQ010000011.1:0-15571 GCA_964430835.1 uncultured Lentisphaerales bacterium | reverse complement strand
CGTGAGCGTCGCGACGATCTCGTCGGGCAGGGCGGCAAGCCGGTAGAGCTGGCTGGGATCCAGGACAAAAAAATCGCAAACGTTTGCGAATTTTTTGGCGAAGCGGGCGACGCACATGTAATTCTCCGCGGACCTCACAGAGTAGTGCACGTGCTGTTTTAGCCACCGCAGCCAGGCGGTCTTGGCCGCCAGTTTGTCGAGCGCTTCCCTGACCGCGATCAATTCAGCACCGATCGCGGCAATGATTTCGCCCAGCCTTTGCCGTGTTTGCCGCTCTTGCTCCTGCAACGCCAGGATGCGCTCGGTATGACTGCGCAGCGCGGGATCGTTGAGTATATCTGTCACTTTCGCTTTAGGCATCGCGTCCTCCGTGGCGTACGTCAGCGATCCCCAGCGGCCGCTGGTTCCTCGCTTGACTCGCGTGAATCATCGCCGTTTCGGCGCATTGCGCCAAGCACGAATTGAGCGCTTGGATGCGACGGGGTGCATCCAAGTAATGCTGACTGGCAGCGCGCCGTGGAAAAGGTGGCAGGTGGTAGGTGGTCGCAGAAAGGAGTTCCTTCTACCCCGCCAAACCAATAGTATATGCGCGCTGGTTCCACCCTTTGTTTATGCCCGGCTTTGGTGCCGTAGCCACAGGTTTTGCCGCATGGTTCCATTCCTAGACGTTGCGCGCATAGATATCGCCGCCCTGCAAGCCCGTGATCCTGCCGCATGGCGTTCGTTTCTATCCCAGTGCGATCCCCTCCTGCACGCCATCGCCGCTTGGCCCAAGTGGCGCTTCGACGCCCACACCCGTGAGGATGTCGTGCAGGCTACGCGCACCAGCCT
The DNA here is from genome assembly GCA_964430835.1 of uncultured Lentisphaerales bacterium. Taxonomy (GTDB): domain Bacteria; phylum Verrucomicrobiota; class Kiritimatiellia; order RFP12; family CAIWXQ01; genus CAIWXQ01. The sequence continues at coordinate 14,740 of CAYSHQ010000011.1, read as the reverse complement.
TGCGCAGGCGCTCCCCCGCCTGACGTGCGAGGCAGCCCTCCCAGCCTTTGTGCGGCGGGTCTGCGTCAACCGCTGTATCGACGCCCTGCGTCACCGCCTACGCGAGCAGAAACAACTGGAACCGCTCGTGCGCTGGGACAGCGAAGATTCCGACCAAGACCACGATACCCCGGCTGACGAATCGTACGACCCCGTGCGGGAGATTGTCCTGGCCGAGCGCGCCGCGGCCCTGCGACGAGCCATGCCCCGCCTTGACCAGATCTGCCAAGACGCGGTGCGTGCTTTCTATGTAGAAGGCAAGTCCTACAAGGAACTAGCTGCTAGCCAAGGGGTTACAGTTAACACGGCAGGCAGCCGCCTGTCACGCTGCCTGGACAAACTGCGCGCCCTGCTCGAGGAACACGAGGCGTAAGCGTTTCAAAGAACCCAGAGCTAGAAGCACGACCGGCCGAATCCTATACGCAGCCATCAATTTTTTTGGGAAGAAACGACGGGCTTGGCCGACTATATAGATAGCAGATCAAGCCGACCAGCAAGGACCGCATCGTGAACCAGCCAGCCGATAAACCCAGAACGCTCCTGTGGGGCTACGTACACAACGAACTACCGGTGCCGGAACGCCGTTCAGTCGCGCAGGCGCTCTCCCACGACCCGAGTCTCCGCCGTTCGGCTACGGCCACCGGTGTCTTTGACCAGCGCCTGCGCGCCGCCTTTGCCGTACTGGACGCCGATGAAACCGTCTGGGCCGACCGGGCCCTCGCCGCCTGGGACCGTGAGCAGGCGGCACCCCCGCGCGTGTCTTGGTCGCGCCGGTGCCGCTGGCCGCTCGCCGCAGCCTTGGCCGCCGCCGCCGCGCTCGCGCTGCTGCTAACCCTACCCGTCCCCCCCAGCGCCCTGCAGTGGGATCGCCCCGCCTTCGTGCCGCTCGTCCTGCGCGGCGCCGCGCCGGCGGCCCTGACTGCGCATCTGGCGCCTGACACCGCTACGGACTGCGACCGGATGCTGCGCGCCGCCGTGACCGACGCCTGCCGCGCGCACAACCTGGTACCGCGCCCCGGCCTGGTGCTCGCTCTACGCGTGCAGGAACTTCCACAGAGCGCCTTCGCCGTGGTGGTGCAGGCTCGCAACCGCGATGGCTCGCAGTTTCAGGAATGGCGCGGCGACTACGCCTCTGTCGCATCGTTCAGCAAACATTTGCCGGCCTCTGCGCAGGGCATCGCTGAAACCATTGCCGTGTCACCCGGCCCATGACGACCCTGAGACCATGCCCATGTCTTCCTCCCTTTACCTGTTGAAACAATACCGCTGGCAACCGAAGAGCGTGCTGCGCGGGGCCGCGGGCTTGCTCGGCCTCGTGATTCTGGCCGGTTGTCTCGCGACGCAGACCACCGACCCCAACGGCGCACCCGAACGGAACAACTGGTGGAATTATTATCAACGCGGAGTAGCCTACCTCGCCAACAACCAGGCTAACGCCGCGCAGCAGGCCTTCGAATGCGCCCTTGGTGTGCGTTCCGGCGCGCGTTTCTGCGACGATCAGGACCGGTGGCGCGCACGCACCTACGGCCTGCATGTAATCGAAGGCTATTTCCCCAACCGTGAACTCGGCATCGCCTTCTTTGAGAAGAACGACCTCACCAATGCCGTCCGTTGGCTCGAGCGCTCGCTGCGGCAAACCCCTTCCAGTCGCGCCCGACACTACCTGAACCGGGCACATGCGCAACAGGTCAAGGCTATGGCTCCGTCGGCGCCGCGCATTACGTGGGAAGGCACCGGACGGGTACTCACCCGCGATCACACCGCACGGGTGCGCGGCACAGCAACCGCCGCGGGCTATGCCACGCGCATCACCATCGCCGGTCACGTGCAACCGGTAGAACTGGCTCAGACCTCGCTCCCCTTTGACGCGCACGTCGATCTGCACGAGGGCACCAACGTGGTCGAAGTAGAAGTTGTTGATCTCATTGGCCAGCGCCGCACCGCACAGCGCACATGGATCGCGGACTGGCAACCGCCGCTGCTGACGGTCACCCGCGCCGCCCGCGCCGCGGACGGCAGTTGGCGTGTGACCGGTGTTTGCCGGGACGACCATGGTCTCGCAACCCTCGCCCTGAATGCCACGGCCATCCGCAAACCGGCCGGTAGCACGCAGACCGTCTGGCCGTTCGAAGTGCGCATCGACAAGCTGGGTGCAGCTATCACCGCCGTAGACTTCGCCGGCAACCGCCTGGAAACGCGCCTGGCGCCTGACACCCTGACCACCGCTGACGCCATCCTGCACCATACCGACACCCTGGCCCGCGCCGATACGCCGACACCTGCCACGGACGCACCACCTGCCACACGCCTCGCACCACCTGCCACGGGCGTCTCTGGCGACCACCTGCCGCCATCCCTGAACCTACGCGGCGCACGCGACGTCTGCGTCGTCAACGACAGCGAGTTCTTCCTCGACGGCACCGCCGCCGACGGCGGAGGCCTAACTAGCGTGACCATTAACGGCGAGAATCTGCTAACCGATGCGGATCGTGGCGCCGTACGCAGTTGTTTTGCCCGCCGTGTGCCGCTCACCCTTGGCACCAACACCCTCACTGTCATTGCCATGGATCGCGCCGGCAACCGCACCGCGCGGCAGGTACGGGTCGAGCGCCGTCCCCCCGAATATCTCAATGCCTCCCTGCGCCTCACCGTGGGCGTGCCGCCACTGCTCCCGGAAAATGCCGGTGTTGCCAGCGTGCGTGCCAAGCGCGGCATGGAGTCGGAACTCGTGCGCCACCCCGTGCGCTTCCGCCTACTTGAACGCGACGAAGGGTGGGACTACATCCTGCGCGAACAGGGGTTGAGCGTCTCAGACCTGGCTGATCCCCGCGCAGCGCTGCGTATCGGCAAGCTCATGCCCGCTGAACTGCTGCTGATGGGGCGCATCATCACCGAAGCGCGCGGCGTCACGATCTACGTCAAGGCCGTCGACACCGCCAGCGGCGAAGTTCTCTACGCCGCGGACGTGTACAGCGTGGAACCGGAGCGATCTCTCGACGAGGACGCGGCCAGTCTGATCCTGAAGATCAAGCAGGCGTTTCCGCTGGTCACGGGCGAGGTGGTGCAGCGCCAGGGGGCCACCGTCACGCTCAACATCGGCATGCGCCACGGCGCTGCCGTAGGGAACCGCTTTGTCGTACTGCGCGACGGCGCCGCAGAGCACGCCTCGGGCGGCAGCTTGCAACGCATTGACGACCGTCCCATTCAACTTATTATGGAACACGTGCAGCAGGATTCCGGAACGGCACGGATCGTTCCGGACCACGCACGCGAGGCCGTGCAGAGGGGTGACCATGTCTACGCAAGATAATCGCAAAAGCCACACGCCTGCCAGTCCGTCAACCACCGGCATAAACGCATGGAAAGGCGGCCTCACAGAGCAGAAGACGCCTCCGCCGTCCGCTGCGCAACCAACACCCCTGCCGCCCCGCTGCGCGCGGTCGCGACCGACTGCGCGCACAAGCCATTTGCAGATGCTGTATGTTGGTCTGGCAGGGGTCAGCATAGTCATAGCTACAGGACTGGCCGTTCAGTCGTATCTTCGCGGGCGACCGGCGCTCACCACCAGCGTGCAGCGCGCGCCGAGCCCACTCGCGGGAAAGCCTACGCCCGAAAACCCCTCCGGATCCGTCCGTACACCGGTATATCGTGCCCTCACCATCGGCATCAACGGCTATGATCCCGCCCAGGGCGCCGGCTGGCACCCCTTGCAGTCCGCCCGTCCCGATGCGGAGTCGATCGGCCGCAGCTTATCCGAGAACTACGGGTTCCAAGTACGCACCCTGCTTGACGCGCAAGCCACGCGCGGTGCGATCATGCGCGCGCTCGATGAGCTCGCCACCGACAGCGGCGAGAACGACGCCGTGCTGATCTACTTTGCCGGACATGGTTTTTACGATGACACCCGCAAGGAAGGCTATTGGATCCCGGCCGATGCGCGCCGCACCGTCAATGGCCGCGATGCCAAAGAGGATTGGCTCTGGAACTCCACGCTCACCCGTCTCTTCGGCTCCGCCAATGCGCGCCATGTGCTGGTGCTCGCGGACGCCTGCTACGGCGGAGCGTTGTTTCGCGGCGATCAGCCGCTGTCCGCGCGCGGCAATCGCAACTGGTATGAGCGCGCCTTTGCCAAACGCTCGCGCTACCTGATCAGCAGCGGGGCCCTGGAGCCCGTGCTGGACAGCGGCAGCGGTCACAGCGTCTTCGCGCAGCATATTCTCAACTACCTGGGATCCCCCGACCACGATATTTTCTCCACCACCGACCTCGGCTTGGCCTTGCGCGAGCAGGTATCCACACTGACCGGGCAGATGGTGCAAATGGGGCCGCTGCCGGTGGTCGAACATGCCGGCGGCTAATTCATCTTCGTGCGCAGCAAGGATCCCCCCCCATTCACCGTTCTGCCACTCGACCACACCGTCGCCTATGACAGCGGCACCCGGCGTGGGCCAGAAACCGCCACCCCTGCCGCCACGAATGCCGCCCGACAGCAGCTCATGCGCGAGGCGCTCTCGCTCGCTCAAGCCGGCGCGCCCAAGTCTGCGGGCCAGCTGATGTCCGTGCTGGTGCAGCAGAATGCGCAGGATCAACTGGCGCAAACCGTGGCCACCTATCTGCAGCGCCATACCAAGCAGGAAACGCGCGACGAACTGCAAACGCTGATCCGCCAGATCGAAGAGAGCAACCGCGCACACGCCGGCGACACGGCAAAACCGCCAGCCGTGCGCCCACGCGTGCTGGCCTGCCTCGGTCCGACCCTTCCCGCCGGCGTGCAGGCGGCGGAGAGTTCCGCCCTGCTCTACCGCGTCATGCTCGCCGCCGAACTGGGTAACCGCGGCGTGGCACGCCTGGTTGAGCGCGAAGCACTGGCGTCCGTCCTGCAGGAACAGCAGATCAGCGCCTCCGACTTGAGCGACCCACGCGCACGCATGGCCATCCGCCAACTGCTCCCAGCCAGCCTCCTGCTCATCGGCGACCTGCTTCCCACCGCCGGGGGCGACAAACTGGCCCTACGGCTCGTAGACGCCGAGACTTCGGACGTGCGCGCCACGTTCCTGGCCGATTGTCCGGCAGGCGGCGACGTCGCCGCGGTCTGCACCGAGATGGCCAACCGCATCGCCGATCGCCTCACCACGCTCAAGCCGTAAGATCCGTTGAATCAACGGATCCCTTGCTCACAGATCGCGGAACTCCGTGCGCTCCGCAGGGCTGAGCGCCTCAAATTCGGATTTGCGGATGTAGACCAACTCCTGTTCACCGATGCCGCGCAGCGAGACCTCTTTCAGCATCAGGAACGAGCGTAGGGTCCCCTCGCCCTCCGGTGCCTTGGCGAGATCGAACCCCCGGCCGGAGACCGCAAACGAGAGCGACGAGAGCTTCTGCAGGCGCGCCGCCATATTGATGCAGGCGCCCACGTAGTCCGCACCGCCGCCTATACTTATGATCTGCCCGCGTGCAATACCACAGCGCAGACGCAAGGGCGGCTTGCTCACGGCACGGCGTATATCGCGCACAAACTGCGCTTCGTACAACTGGGTGACAGCGAGAAGGTTCCGCACCACGTTGGCCGTACCGGAGAGGCCGGGGTTGTGATCGGTGTCCCACAGAAACAGCAGGCCGTCGCCGAGAAACTTCGCATAAAACGGCAGACTCCCCCAGACGCGCACCTGCCCGTTCCCCTCGCCCTCCCGAAACTGCTCGCTCAGCGTCTGAAACAACCAATCCAAGTAACGCGAAAAGAATTCCGGGATCACCAAGTGCGCATCTGCCTGGTTGCAGAAGTCCGAGAACCCCTCCAAATCAAGAAAAACCGCCAGCGCCTGCACGGGTATGCCGCTACGGTTGACGTCGCCCAGCCCCAGCGCCGACGGGGTAAAGGCAGCAAATTCCGACTGCGAAATTGTATTAAAAACAAATCCCGGGCCATACCGGCCCGGGTCAGCTGCGCTTTGCGTATAGGTAAAGTTGATCTGCGGCATCGCCAGTTCCTTTGTGGCGAACCAGACCCTTACACCAGCGGACGAACCAACCGGTCGACATCCGCTTCGGTCTCACAACGCGGCACATCGCGGAAGAGCTTCCAGGTCTCCGTGTGCGAAACGGATCCGCCCTTCTTGAGGGTGGTCAGCGCCCCGAGGCTCTCAATCTCGAGCATCTTCTCGCAGGCAAACGTCTCGTAGTTGCAACCGCCATCCGGATAGACCTGATCGTCCTGGCGTTCAAAGTACTTCACGAACAGGAAGTTTTCGCGCTGATAAGCGACCCACTTCTCGCGATGCGCCAACCCCAGCTTGTTCGGTCCGCGCGTCGGGTCCTGGCGGAAGAAGAGGTAGCGGCTGCCCAACGTCCAGCGCGGATCGCTGAAATCGGTGTACCCCCAGATTCCCCAGCTCTGATTGGCCAGCAAGCGATCCGTATGCGCGATCTTGGCCGGCAGCGGGATGATCGACTGACCATTCAATCCCATGACGCTCAACGCCCAGGGGGCGCATTCCACAGGCTTGCCGCCCTTATTGGTAAGCGTATGACGCACGGTGACCACATTGCGGTCGTCATCCAGCAAAATCTCCATCTGCTTGGCGATGCGTGTCAGCGGCCCGGCCTTCTGCCGCACGCGCACGCCACCGGCAATGGCCTCGACGGCCTCGTACGGGCCATTATCGAGCTCGTAGCTCCACGGCTTGGCTTCCGGTGCTACCCAGAGGCGGTGACCGCCGCGCAACTGCCACTCGGCTTCACCGCGCTGCCCCTGCTCGCCCGGGATCTCAGCGAACATATTCGCTTCGCCAATATAGCCAAAGCGGATGATGCGCGGCCCCACGTCACACGTGATGATGACTTCCACTTCCTTGTTGGCCAACCGCACGCAGTTCCAGCCATTAAATACAACCTGCTCCATAACTCGTTCCTTTCTTATCACGACCGGCCAGCCGTTCGTGAGCCATAACACATAATGCCAGGCGTACCTGGCTATTTCCAAACCACCCGCGTTCCGGTCACGCCATCGATGGCCCGCTCCAGGTTCTCGGGATTGGTGATTAACACACAGCGGCCACCCGACTTCAGGTAGAGCATCGCGGCAGCCATCTTCGGCCCCATGCTGCCAGGCGGGAAATGCCCCTCCTGCATGTAGCGCTCGGCCTCCGCGTAGGTAACCTCGTCGAGCATGCGCTGTTCAGGCTTGCCATAATGCAGGCAGACCTTCTCGACCCCCGTCAGAATGACAAACAGATCGGCCTTCACATCCGCGGCCAATAGCGCGCTGGAAAGGTCCTTGTCGATGACGGCTTCCACGCCCACGTACTGGCCGTCCGTATCCATAGTGATCGGCACGCCGCCGCCGCCCAAGGCCAGCACCACGTTGCCGGAATACGTCAAGGCCCGAATCATCCGGCTTTGCAGGATACGCTTCGGCATCGGGCTCGGCACAATACGCCGATAGCCCCGGCCGGAATCCTCGATCACCTGCCAGTCCGGAAAACGTGCCCGCAAGGCCGCCACGGCCGCCGGCGGGTAGAAGGGTCCCACCGGCTTGGTCGGATGTTGGAACGCCGGATCGGCTCGATCCACCAGCACCTGCGTGATCAGGGTGACCACGCTCTTGCGCACGTCGTGGCGGCGCAGTTCATTCAGCAGTTCCTGCTGCAACAAATAGCCCAGCGAGCCTTCGGTCTGCGCGACCAGCACATCCAAGGGGAAGGTCGGCACCAGCTCTTGCGCCAGCTCATTCTGCATCAGCAGATTACCGACCTGCGGTCCATTCCCGTGCGTCACCACCAGTTCGTACCCGCGCTGCAACAGCGCGAGCAGGCGGTAGCACATCTCGCGGGCATTCTCCTGCTGCTCCTGAATCGTCCCGGCTTCGCCGGACTTCAGGATCACGTTGCCGCCAAACGCCACCACCGCCACCGAACCATCACGAACCTTGCTGGGCATGCCGATTACCTGTTGTATGCGGGCGGACGCGGATTGAGCCAGTCGATCAGCGGTTTGCGGATCGTCATGGCAAAGACCATGTTGCCGTACGGGTTATAGTGACCAAACACCTGGGCACCGGCACGCTCCACATAGAGCTTCTCGCAGAACTTCTCCACGCCGGGCTTGTACAGCTTCGCATCCTCGCAGATGGTCGGCAGCGTGTCGATGTACTGGAACTTCTCCGTGTTCAGGAAGTCCACGAACTCCGCATCGAAGCGCGTCCCCTTCTTGACATAGGTCTGCACGGTCGGCACGTCGTAGCTCAGCATCAGCATGAGGTTGCGCTTATTGGCCTTGCACCACGTACGCATCTGCTTAACGACCCACATCGTGGAACGAATGCCATAGGCGATATGCAGCTTGATGGCGTCCTTCTGCCGAGTCTTGGCGCTGCGCAGGTTAACCTTGACGCCAAAGGCCTCCGCCAACTGCTCGCACTGCTCCACCGGGGCTTCGCCGCCTTCGCGCAGGCAATAGAGCTGCGCCACGGCATCGTCCTTGAAGGCGTTATAAAAGTTGTCCTTGCCGACGAGGGCATTCAGGTCCGTGACCTTCTTGCACATGCCGGGACGCTCCACCCACTCCCCCTTGGCCAGGTCGAAGCGCAGATGCATCCAGGGGAAGCCGTGCACCGGGTAGCCATCCTTCTTGCCACGCGGCAGATCCCGGCACTTCCACGCCACCCGCACCCAGCGCGCAGCATCAATATTACGCATGTAATCATCATCCCAGATATTCAGGATGATATTCTCGGCGGAGAAGTCCTTGGTCGCTTCCATGCGCATCGCGCGACGATAGGCCTGATAGACGCCATACCCGCCGACGCCGAAGTTGCGGATCGGTTCGCGGAAGTTGGCGGCCAGGATCTCCTGCCAGGTCTCGCCATCGCTGACCTGGGCGCACTGTGTGTAGCTGTCGCCGTAGGTGTTGATGCGGCAGGGCTTGTCGGCGTAGTTGATCATGCGGCGGTTCTTGCCACGGGGATGATAGGACCCCTCCGTGATGGCGCGATCCATGCCATCCACCATGCAATGGTTGCTATGCAGATAGCCCAACTCCGGGTCAAACTCAAGAATGGCGGGGTTCTTCGGGTCCAGGTACCGATTGATTTCAACCTGGTGATACGCAGCGGTGTGTAACAGCTGTTTAAGATCCTTGAGGTCAGACGACATGAGATATCTCCTAATCGCTTACGCTATGGTGTAGAAAACAAGTGGGTTGATTAAAGGCCATTCGTCGGCCAAGATCAAGCCCAATCTACCCCACCCGCACCGAGACCGCGCCGGGCAGCAGCTCGATTTCCACCGGCGTCGCGCCGATGATATCGCCATCGCCCTGCACGGGCAGCGGCGGAACGCTGCGAATCACCACACGCCGTTGTGCCCGATAGTAGTTCGCCAGGGGGGCCGCTGGCCGACGTAGCAGCAAGTTCCAAAAATACCGGGGGAAATCCAACATGCCGCGCACGCGCAACACCAGCACGTCGAGCTGGCCATCATCCATCTGCACATCCGCGCCAGGCGGATAGATCATCCGGGTCAGGATGCCGCCATTCAACACCGCCACATCCATGGCCCGCACCGTCCGGGTAGCGTCATCAATCGTCAGGGTCACGCGCCGCGGCCGGTACGCGGGCGACCGCCAGATGCCAGTGGCCACATACGCCAGTGGTCCCAGCCACTGCTTCTCCTCGCGGGTCGTGCCCGCCATGATGGCCGCACTAATCCCCACGCTGACATTTAGAACGAACAAGCGATCCTGAATACGCATGGCATCCATGCGCCGCAGCCGGGTCGCGCCGGCCAGCAAGGCGACGGCCGCGCCGATATCGCCCGGAATCCCGAGTTCCCGCGCCACCAGATTGCCGGTACCGAGCGGCACAATCCCAAGCGGCGTGGTGCCTCCGATCAACGCGTCGCAGGCCGCGGCCACCGTGCCATCCCCGCCTGCTGCCACGACAAAATCAACCCCCGCCTGCACCCGCGCACGCACGGCCGCCACCGGCCGCACGTCCGGTTGCGTCTCGAAAATTTCATAGTGAATGCCCGCGCGGCCAAATTGCACCGCCAGTTCGTCGCGCAGCCTGCCCGTGGCATGTGCACCCACACTGGGATTCAGAATAATCAACGCCTGTTTCACAGCACCCCGCTTATCATCGGGAAGACGCCGCCACCGGCACAGCGGATGTCTGGACCACATCCGGCATGGCCAGCACCCGATACCGGTCAATCTCCGCGCTGCGGCAGGCTTCCAGCACGGCCACCACCTCATCGAACGGCACACGGCGATCCGCCCGCACCAGCACCGCCGCATCCACGCAATCCCGGCTGTACTGGCGCAACCGCTCACGCAAACCAACCCGCGTGACAAACTCATTGTTCCAGGATATCAGGCCATTGGTGGTGACCTGCACGACGCCCTCCCCGGGGAGGCGATCCACCGGTTGTCCCGCCGCCACGACCGGCAGATCCATCGCCACCTCACGTACGGTCGCGGGAAAAAACGCCAGACCGCCAGCAAACAGGGCAAGCATCAATAAGGCCACATTCACCAAAGGCGTGCAGGCGAAGAGCGAGGGACCCGGACCTTGAGCATGACGCCGGAAGTTCATCGGTCGTACCTGCCTGCCAAGGCCATCAGGATCTCGGAGACAGCCAGTTCCATAGCCGCAATCCGCTGCACCATACGCCGTCGTAACCAAGCATGACAAGCCATGGCCGGTATGGCGACGCACAGACCGGCCGCAATCGTCACCAGCGCCTGCATCATGCCGGCGGCTTGCAGGACCGCCCGCGCACCGGCCAGATCCTGTCCGAGCGGCCCGAAAACCTGCAGCAACCCCAACACCGTTCCCAGCAACCCCAACATCGGCGCGATCACTGCAATATCCAGTACGAGCTGCGTCTGCGACAACAGCAGGTCCGCCTGCCGGGTTCCTTCCGATTCACTCGTGTCACGCAGCATCATGACACCGGCCTTCGGCGCATGCCGCAAATGGTCGAACAACTGCAGCGCAATGGCCGAGAGCGGTCCGGGACGGTCCTCGCAGAGGCGCCGCGCCTCGCCTAGTTCCCCGGCCCGCACGCAATCCAGCAGCTCCGCCAGCAAACCGCGCGGAACTACGTATTGCTCCCGCGAAGCCCGCACCACCCGGATCACCACCCCGATGCCAACCAGCGCCAGCACCGCGAGCAAGTTCAGGATCCACCCCCCTGCGGCCGACATCTGCCGCAGCGTGCCCCCCAGCACCGGTGCCGCAGGCGCCACGCTCGCTGGTACGCCATTGGTTGCCGCCGCCATGGCGGTCACCGGCTGTCGTGCATCCCCATTCTGCGCCAAGGCCGCGCCCGTCGCCCCAAGGCATGCCAGCCCCCACGCCACCCCCACACCGGCCACGACGCGCCGCACCCGTCCTTTACGTCGAACCACCATCCCACCCATCCTTTCCGCCGGCATTGGCTGCGCCGACCTCACCCCTGCACGCCCAGCAACCGCGCGAACGCACGATGCGTGGCTTGCTGTCGCCGCCGCGCCCGCTGCGCGACGGCCCCCACACGCCGACGCAAGGGCGCCACCGCCACCTCCGCCGTGCCGCATCCGTCGGTCTTGGCCGCCCATGCCACATCCGGATCCATGGACTCCAATTCATCCAAATGGCTGCGCACGTGCTGATAGGCATCCCGGAACGGCATGCCGCCGGCCACCAGTTGCAACGCCCGATCCGTGGCAAAGACCCCCGGGGTAAAGCCGGCGCGCAACCGGGCCGGATTGACGGCCAGCGACGTCGCCAGCAACTGCATGATACGCACCGAAGAACGCGTGGTGCGCATCCCATCCAGATAGAGCGCTTTGGTCTCCTGCAAATCCCGGTTATACCCCCCCGACAACCCCTTCACGATCCCCGCAGCCGCCGCCCCCTGCCCCAATACGCAGGCGGTCTTGGCACGGATCAATTCGAGTACATCCGGATTATACTTCTGCGGCATGATACTGCTGCCCGTACAGAGTTCCGGCGGCAGCACAAAATAGCCGAACTCCGGCATCGAGTAGAGTATCAGATCCTCCGACAGGTGCGACAGCGTCAGCATCACCTGCCCCAGCGCACCCAGGATAATGGACTCACACTTGCCCCGGGCATTGCTGGCATAGATCACATTCTGATGCGGCGCGGCAAAGCCCAGCATCCGGGCCGTCGCCGCGCGATCCAGCGCCAACGGCACGCCATACCCGGCCGCCGACCCAAGCGGACAGCGATCCGCATACGCATAGGCGGCCTCCACCATCAGCAGATCGTCGAGCAACGCCTCAGCATACCCCGCGGCCCAGAGCCCCACCGAACTCGGCATGGCCGGTTGCAGGTGGGTACGCCCTACCATGGGAAGGTCCGCATGACGACGGGCAAACCGCAGCAAGGCCTCCGCCAAGGTGGTCGTCTCCAACAGCAACCCGGACAACTGTTCCCGCGCATGCAACCGGATATCCACCGCCACCTGGTCATTGCGACTGCGGCCGGTGTGCACCCGCCGCCCCACATCGCCCAAGCGCGCCGTCAGCATGCGCTCCAATGCCAGATGCACGTCCTGATCCGCAGCTTCAATCACAAACCGCCCGGCGCGCGCCTCCTCGCGGATTTCCGCCAACGCCCGCGTCACGCGGCGCACTTCCTCCGGCCGGATAATCGCCGGCTTGACGCGCAAGCGCGCCAGCGTGGCAACATGTGCCGCCGTACCCAGGCAATCCCACTCGGCCAGCTCCAGATCGAGCACCGGATCCTACCCCACGGTGAACGCCAGCACATCCGGATGAATCGTACCCACCAGCGTCGCTGTTGTCTGCTTGGCCATACCAACCCCTTTCATCGCCATTGCACCACCGGCAAGGCTTCCTGTACTGGATCCTGCAAAATCGTGCCGGACTGGACCCGCGCTTCCAGCTGCCGACGTCCCTCTTCGGCTTTCGCCAACAAAGCCGGCAGGGCGGCTGCGTTCCCCCCGCCCGCCAGCGCTTCACAAAACGTGGCATAATCCGCCGCCACCAACTGCAGGGCACCATCGCGTCCGGCCGCAAACAGGCGTAGAGCCATCCCTTGGCTGCGCAAGGCCCCCTGCACCGCCGGCGTCAGCGGCCACGTCAGGCATTCCCGCAACGGGCGTCCACGCCACCCGTCCGCCATGGGCAAGCCATAATCGGCCGGATAGAGGAACAACTGCGCGCGAAACGTGCGCACCTGACCCGGGGTTGTTACGCCCGCATGAACGATCTTGTACAAGCTGCGCACCTGCCACAGATCCCACTCCTCCGCCAGTTCCGCCACCGCGCGTGTTGTCCGGTTAGTCGCCGCCGGCGTGACTGCCGCCGGCCAAGGTGTACCGCCATCCAGTCGGCCCAGCAGGGTCCCGAAGGATGCACCGCCGTCCCGTTCCAGCAGCCAGGCAGCCAGCACCGCCTGCAACGCGCGATGCTGCAAAGCGACAGGCGGCGGATCGGTCAGCAACTCCGCCAGTGGCGGCAGACGCCCTCGCAACCACTGTTCCTGCACATGATCAAGATCCTCCAACCGGTGGCCGTCATCGGCATAACGCGCCACCCCCGCCACCAACCAGGCCGGCGGCTCACACGCCGAGCTGCCGGTCGCCCCCCCGCCCTGCGCCCGGCGCCACTGGCGTACCAGCGCCTGCGCCAGCGCCGTACGCAACTCGTCCAGGTCCGCATGTTCCGGATCCGGCAGTTCCAGACACTCCTGCTCCCCGCCGCTGGCCGCCGTGCCATGCTGCGTCAGCACACGCAAATCATTCGTCGCTTCCCCGAGCCGGATCAGGATCGACAACTCCGCCCGCCCGAGTTCCAGTTGCGTCGCCCGCAGGAAATCGCGGCGGAAGCGATCCACAAAAATCAGGATCGCGCCCCGGTACCCCATGGTGGCCGGCGGCGCCGTAATAGCCACCGCCTGATCCCGGGAAACCATCATGGCGCGCGGCACCAACGCTTCCGGCGTGGACGGCGCGGCCCGCACGGCAGCCGCCACCAGGCCCAACAGCATACCTGCCACCGCCCGGCTATAGCCGCATGCCATCACTACACTATTTCCGCCCTTTTGATCCGCCATCCTTCGCAGCCCCCGTAGCCGGCGCCGCTGGTGCCGCCGCCGCTGGCGCACTCGAAGAAGAGGAGGAGGAAGAGGACGTTGACTTAGCGCCCGACTTCTCCGCCTTGACCGAGGAGTGATACGCAGAACTCCGGTAATCGGTCTGATAAAACCCGCTCCCCTTAAACAGAATGCCGGCACCCGTGCCCAGCAATCGCTTGACCTTGCCACCGCAAGCCGGACATTTCTTCAGCGGTTCATCCCGCATGCTCTGAAATTGCTCGAACAGGTGGCTACACTTGGAACATTCGTATTCGTAAGTAGGCATGGACAACGCTTCCATTCTCGTGGTTGGAGGCAAGATGATAGTCACCGCGACACGCAGCGTCAACAGCAAGGGGCGCACATAGAAAATTTACCAGCAATTCCCCGTTGACCCTGCACCACCAGTCTGCTATGGTGCTGCCCGTCATGGGACAACAACTTAGAAAACGTGTTAAGCGTGCGCGTCGGCTTCGTCGTGACAAATCCGTCAAAGCCCGGCGTCGTGCTGCGATGAAGCAATAGACGGCGTGAAGTCGTTTGTGGCGCGATGGCCGAGCGGTTAGGCAGAGGTCTGCAAAACCTCGTACAGCGGTT
>CAYSHQ010000010.1:0-16157 GCA_964430835.1 uncultured Lentisphaerales bacterium | reverse complement strand
GGCGCGCCCCTGCCAGGCAATATCAAAGGCCGTGCCATGATCGGGCGAGGTACGCACGATCGGTAGCCCGAGCGTCACATTCACGCCCTCGGCAAAGGCCAGCATCTTGAATGGGATCAGCCCCTGGTCGTGGTACAGGGCGACGTAGGCCGCCACGTTGGCGCGGCGCTCCGCCAGAAAGGCCGTGTCCGGCACGAGGGGGCCGAGCATGGCAATCCCCTCGGCTTGCGCCGCGGCCATGGCCGGGAGGATGAGGCGCGCCTCTTCGTCACCAAATAGGCCGTGTTCCCCGGCATGCGGGTTGAGCGCCAGCACCGCAATCGGCTGGCCGGCGCGACCAAACTGCGTACAGGCCGCGGCCGTGTGGCGGATTGTGTCGAGCAAGCGCGCGGTGGTCAGGAGCGTGGGGACTTGCTGCAGCGCCACATGAATGGTGGCAAGGCTGACGATCAGCTCCGGGCTCCAGAAGAGCATGGTGCTCTGCGGGGCACCGGTTAGTGCGGCCAGCATCTCGGTGTGCCCGGGGTAGGGGACGCCGGCGAGGTGGGTGGCTTCCTTGCTGATGGGACCGGTCACCAGGCCGGCAATGCGGCCGGCATGGGCATCGCGGGCGGCAGCTTCAATCCAGGTAGCGGCCATCCGGCCGCAGGCGGCTTGCACGCGGCCGGGAGTCACCGAGGCCGCCGCCGGAAAGGGAAAGTCGAGCAGTACGGGCTTGTCTGTCTCGGGTATGCCTGCGGTGGCGGACTGTATGATCAGGTCCACCGGCCAGGGCAGTCCCAAGGCTTGGGCGACCCGCTGCAGCAGCGCCGCGTTGCCGTAGATCACCGGGGTGACCCGGTCACGGCCATGCGGCATGGCCAGCCAGCGCAGCACGATTTCCGGCCCGATACCGGCGGGATCACCTAGTGTCAGGCCGAGGCGGGTTGGGGTCATGGCAGAGTCAGCAATTTTCTTTATGGTACTCGGCGGGTCCGGCGGCCCCGCCCTACCTGCCACAATCTGTCGGTTCCACGGCTATTTTGGTAGGGCGAGGCCGCCGGACCCGCCGCCAAAAGTCCATAATGATGATTGCTGTGGTCGAGGCAGGTGCGGGGTTTATAATACCTTGCACACGCTGTTGAGGGTGCCGAACTCGTTCTGCATCCACTCGGGGCAGTTCGGGTCCACGCACCATGTGCCATTGATTACCAGTTTATACTCGTACGTCCCGGGTTGCAGGGCGAGCGTCGTGGTATACGTGCCGACCTCTTCCGCGTCCAGCAAGGGGTGGCTGAGCGGATCCCAGTTGTTGAAGCTGCCAGCGATCGTGACCAGGCTGCCGGGGTCGGCGCGAACCGTAAAGGATACGCGCTTGGTCGCGGGCGCGCTTTTGGCTGGCGCGGGGGGCGCTACCGCAGCTTTCTTGGTGGTTACCGGGGCGCTTTTGGCCGGCGCGGCCGCGGGCACAGCTTTCTTGGTGGCCACAGGCATGGCGGCCGCGCGTGCGCTACAGGCGCAGACGCTGGTGCCGCAGGTCGCCTTGGGCGCGACTTTCGCTGTCTTGCTGGCGACTGGTTTGACAGGCGTCTTGCTGACGGTGGGTTTGACGGTGGTCTTGGTTGTCTTCGCGGTGGCCATGTCGGATCCTTTGGTGTTACGAAAGTGGTGCTACGTTCAGGTGGGGTGGGTTAGGCGCGCTCGGTATTGCGGCGTTCGAGGCGTGCGCGGACGGCGGCCAGATCAGTGGCAGGTGCCACGCCAGAGGTCACCGCTGCCTGCGCTACGGCAAACGAGATCTCCACGAAGAGACGCCGGTCGAACGGCTTGGGGATGATATACCCGTCGCTCAAGACCAGTTTCTCATGCGGATAGAGTGCTTGTACTTCGGCCGGGACCGGCTGGCGGGCCAGCTTGGCCAGCGCCTCGGAGGCCGCAACCTTCATGGCCGTGTTGATGGTCCGCGCGCGCACATCCAGCGCGCCACGGAAGAGGAACGGGAAGCCCAGCACATTGTTGATCTGGTTGGCGTAGTCGGAGCGCCCGGTGGCCATGACGTACGGTTTGCCGGCAAAGGCCTCAGCCACCAGCTCGGGCTTGATCTCCGGGTCCGGGTTGGACATGGCAAAGATGGCCGGGTAGGAGGCCATCGAGAGTACATCTGCCGCGGAGAGGCAGTTGGCCGCAGAGACGCCGATGAAGACGTGCGCGCCGGCCATGGCTTCTGTGAGCGTCCGGGCCTTGGTGGTTACGGCATGGCGGCGCTTGTGGTCGTTGAGGTCTGTGCGGTCCTGGCGCACCGTCCCCTTGGTGTCGCAGATCACCAGTTCCTGCACACCGGCGGCTTTGCACATGTCGGCAATGCGGATGCCGGCGGCGCCGGCGCCATTGATGACCACGCGCAGTTCGCCCAGCTTGCGCCCGGTGAGGAGCGCGTAGTTCATCAGGCCGGCCAGTGTGATCACCGCCGTGCCCCACTGGTCGTCATGGAAGACCGGGATGTCGAGCATGGCATCCAGGCGATCTTCGATTTCAAAGCAGGCCGGCGCGGCAATGTCTTCCAGGTTGATGCCGCCGTACATCGGGGCCATGGCGGCTACGCAGTCAATGATGCGCTGCGGATCCGTGGGGCCGGTGTCCTTGCCGCCCTGTCGGCAGCGCGCGAGCGGTACCGGCCAGCCGTCTACATCGCCGAACGACTTGAAAAGGACGGCCTTTCCTTCCATCACGGGCACGCTGGCCAGTGCGCCGAGGTCGCCCAAGCCGAGGATGGCGGTGCCATCCGAGACGACCGCCACGAGGTTGGAGCGGGCGGTGATGTCGAAGGAACTGGCCGGGTTGGCGGCGATCTCCTTGACGGCCATGGCTACGCCGGGGGTGTAGGCCAGGCAGAGATCGCGCTGTGACCGGACCGGCCGGGGCAGGGCGAGTCCCACCTTACCACCAAGGTGGAATTGCAGGACTTCTTCGCGGGTGACGGTAGTTTTGGTCATGGTGTGCTTTCTCGGTACAAGGGCAACTCAGCAATGAAAATAACGGGGGCTTATTATGCCGCAAGCGCGTGCGGAACGCCAGATATCTTGTGTTCTGCCGCCAAGGGGGCATGGTTTGGCGACTGGCTGCGCGTCGGGGAGACGGTGGTAGGTGGTGGTAGAGGTGGCAGGTGTTAGGTGCTAGGGGGTAGTGGGAGGAGCAGGGACACTCTTATTGCCTGTCCGCTGGGGGGGTGCTAGGATAGCGACATGTCTACGCAGTCTCCTCGGAAATGGATGCGCGCGGGTCTGGTGCTGCTGGTGGTTGGGTTGGTGCTGTTGAATCTGTTGGCCTATCGGCATGGGTGGGCCATGATGCACTTTCGGACTACCGGTGCGCGCACGCGCCAGCCGGAGTCGTTGTCGGTCTGGCAGAAGATCCGGGTGCTGGTTTGCGGGGTGAATATCCCGCGGCCGCATGGGCAGGGGAATCCGTCGTCCGTCGGGCTGCCGTTCCGCGAGCTCACGATCCCCGGCACGAACGGCATTCGGCTCGGCGGCTGGTACTGCCCGAAGAAGGAGGCTACGACGCTGGTGATTCAGTTTCATGGCTATGCCAGTGACAAGTCCCGCCTGCTGGCGGAGGCCCGGCAGTTTCAGGAGCTGGGGTGTGCCGTGCTGCTGGTGGACTTTCGCGGGTCGGGGCAGTCGTCGGAGTCTGAAACCACCGTGGGGTATACGGAGGCGGAGGACGTGGCCGCGGCGGTGGCCTATGCGCGTGAGCAGTGGCCAGGTATGCGGCTGGTGCTCTTTGGACAGTCCATGGGGGCGGCGGCGGTCTTGCGGGCCATCAGCCAACTGGCGGTGCGGCCGGATGCCATCATCCTGGAGGCCGTGTTCGATACGATGCGCAACACGGTGCGCCACCGCTTTGCGGCCATGCGTGTGCCGTCGTTCCCGGCGGCAGAGTTGCTGGTCTTCTGGGGCGGGTGGCAGATGGGGTTCAACGGCTTTGCGCATAACCCCGTGACATACGCGGCGGAGGTTACCTGTCCGGCGCTGCTGATGCACGGGAGTGGCGATGTGCGCGCGCTCTTGGCGGATGGGCGGCGGGTCTTTGAGCAGTTGCGCGGGCCGAAAACGTTTGTGGAGTTTGCGGCCACGGGGCATGAACCGTATGTGCGGCGGCATCGTGAAGAGTGGCGGAGCGCCGTGCGGGGGTTGCTGGCGCAGGTCGCGCCCAACCCCACTGAGCCCTCGGCTGAACATCGATAAGGGGCGCAGGCGCAGGGTTCGGGGTTCAGGCGGGGCCCCGGTGAGGCGGCCATTTTGACTACGCGGTTCGACTACGTGTAAGCGGATGGTGTATGTGTAGCCGTGTACGCGTGGGTGTAAGTGTCATTCACCTGAACCCTGACCCCTCGCTGGGCTGATGGCGCCTGAAAGCGGTGCCGTCCTGCGGTTGTCGCCGCACTCCAGACGTGCCGCGACGCCGCTTTAGCAGCAGGTGGAGTCGACTGGAAGAGCGGCCCCGCCCTGCGCCGCCATCCTCGTAACGATCGTTGTCGGCCGCAACTCCGGTTGCGGCCCATTCCATGGCCGGAACCGGAGTTCCGGCCTACTGAACGCAACTCTGTAATGATACAGGGATGCGCCCGAGTTACTGCATCCATCCTGCAAAATCTTGACAGAACTTCGTGTCCGAATCTACCATGGGAGCGCTTTGCATTATTAGCTGATAAATCGCAAGCTGAGCGGGCGCAGGTCTGGACGGCATCGCCAGCGCGGTCACGTATGCGGCGTGTGGCGGTCTGGTCCAGCAAAGGGCGTGCTTTGCCTGAACCCTGAACCCTGAACCCTGAAACCCGAAACCAGGCGCCGTGTCGCCGCAAAACGCAAGCACGGGGAAGAGGTGATTGGATGAGCGTGCGCGGTATTATTTTTGATATGGACGGCGTGCTGTGCGACTCCGAGCCGTTTATCTGCGAGGCGGCCTGCCGGATGTTTGCCGAGCAGGGCGTGCAGGTGCAGCCGGAAGATTTCAAGCCGTTTGTCGGCACTGGCGAGGACCGGTTTTTGGGCGGGGTCGCCGAGAAGTATGGTGTGAAGTTCGAGCTGGAACGCGACAAGGCGCGCACCTATGCCATCTACCAGGAGATTATTCGCGGCCGGTTGCAACCTATGGCCGGTGTGCAGGCGTTCCATGCGGCCTGTCGGGCACGCGGGTTGCGCCTGGCAGTGGCCAGTAGTGCGGATGAAGTGAAGGTCAAAGCCAATCTGGCGGAGATCGGCTGCGCGCCGTCGTGGTTTGATGCCGTGATCAATGGGCTGATGGTGGTGCACAAGAAGCCGGCGCCGGATATCTTCCTGCTGGCAGCCGAGCGGCTTGGTGTGCCGCCTACCGAATGTCTGGTGGTGGAGGATGCGCCGTCGGGGCTGCGTGCGGCTAAGGCGGCCGGGTGCGCGGCGCTGGGGCTGCGCTCCAGCTTTGATGACGCCACGCTGCGTGCGGCGGGCGCCGCTTGGACGGTCTTGGACCTGGCGGAAGCCTGCGGCCTGCTGCCAGAGTTGCTGGCCTGATGCTTTCTTACGGGGAGCACCAGCGCGCTGTCGCATGTCGGCGGTACCTGATGCGTACAGCCAAAGAGCTGCTCAACTAACGGTTCTAGGGTAATCTGCGGTTGGGCAAATAGAATGAACGTAACTGCTCAGGTGCCAGTGTTCAGTGTTCAACGCAGACGTGTCCGGCTCGGCGGGAGGCTCGCCCTCCCAAGTCTTGCGGCTGATTCATGCGCACGCCCTTGACGGCGGCGGGTCCGGCGGGTTCGTCCCACCCCGAACACTGAACACTGAACACTGGCACCTGGCACCTGAACCCGGGCACCTGAACCCGGGCACCTGAACCCTGGCAGCTTATTCCGGCATGTTCATCCCTGGCGGCAGCCCATTGGGCGCGCCGGCGGGGCGGTCAAACATGGTGGAGATCTTGGCCTTGGCGCGCAGCCCTTCCACGTAGGTCTGTACAGCTTCCTTGACCATGTCATCCTGGCTTGGGGCCTTGATCAGGATGTGGCTGGCCTGTACGCTCTCAGGGGTGGCGGGCGCGCCGTCGCTGCCAGCTTTGGTCTCGTTGTGGGCCGTGACCTTGATTACGTGGAACCCGAATTCGGTCTCTACGACCGGGCCGATCTCGCCGACTTTCTGGGAGAAAGCCGCTTCGTCAAACGCCTTGACCATGCGTTTGCGCTCGAAGGTGCCGAGCTCGCCACCGGCCTGCTTGCCGCTCGGGCAGTCCGACTTGGCGCGTGCCAGATCGGCGAAGTTGGTTCCGGCCAGCAGCTGGGTGCGGATGGTGTCAATCTGTTCGCGCTTCTCTTTGCGCTGGGCAGTGGCCACGTCCTGCGGGAGCTTCTCGCGTACCTGGGTATTGATCAGCTTTTCGATCAGCAGCTGGTCATCGAGTTCCTGCCGGGCCTTGGCCTCGCCGCCGGGCATCTTTTTGATCATTTCTTCCACGGTGGTGCCTTTCTCGGCGGCCATCTCTTCAAACGGCTGCAGGAGCTTCTTGCGTTCAGCGTCGGTGACGGCGAGTTTTAGCAGGTGGGCTTCGTTGAGCAGGAGCGTCTTGCCGATAAAGGCGTTGACCAGGCTGGAGGCGAAGTACTGGGCCGCCCGCGCCTGCTGTTCTTCCGGGACCTGGCGGGCCTCGAGGAAGGATTGCACTTGTTGCATCAGTTCGGCGCGCGAGAGCGTGACGCCATCCACCGAGGCCGCGATTCCGGTGACACTGTTGTCCACCGGCAGGGCGGCTGCGGAGGTGATCACCGGTGATTTTTCCGGGGTGACGTTGGTGGTGGCGGTTTCCTTCTTGCAGCCGGAGGCGCACAAACCGAGCAGCAGCAGGGCTGGGGACGCATGGATCAGGAGGCGCATGGACGACTCTTTCCGGGGTTGGTTCCGCCTGTGGCGGAGCGCTTCTTGAGCCGACTAACCTGCACGCACCTTGCCTGCCGATTCGGCCCAAGACGTATAATAATAGCAGAATGGCGTGGCCGCGCAAACCAGTTTCCGGGCCACCCGCTATTGCCGTCATTAAGTTTGCCACAAAAGGCGCAGAAACCACAAAAAACAGCTTTCTTTGTGTTTTTTGTGTTTTTTGTGGCTAGATTTCGCACGGCGGGGGCGCAGAACCATGTCTTCAGGAAAAGACCATGCTATTGCCGTTAGGGTGGCGGTGCGCTAGAATGCGGGCTTTTATCACACAAGTAAGGAGTTGCGCATGTCAGATTTTACGAATGTCACGGTGGTGAAGAAGGCCAATGTCTATTTCAACGGGAAGGTGACCAGTCGGACCATCCTGTTTGCGGATGGTTCTAAGAAGACCCTGGGGATCATGCAGCCCGGCACTTATGAATTTAACACGGGGGACCGGGAGATCATGGAGATCCTGGCTGGTGAGCTGGACGTGTTGCTGCCGGGTGCGGCGGGTTACCAGACGGTGCGCGGCGGGGAATCGTTTGAAGTGCCGGCCAAGTCCAAGTTCGTGATGCAGGTCAAGACGCTTGCCGATTACTGCTGCGCGTTTCTGCCCTAACGGGGGCTCATCTTCCCGCTTTCCCTGAGCAGGCCGGATGGCTTATGCTACCTGCTGCCTAAGAAGCCGGCGGTTGTCCGGCGGGCGCAGAAAGAATGGAGTATCATGGCTGATCGTACCACCCGGGCTTCGACGTCGGAATTCGAAGCATTGCTCAATGCGCAGTTTTCGTCCTACCGCAAGGGATTTAATCCCGGGGCGCGGATGCCCGGCACGGTCTTACGCATCAGTGCCACGCAGGTGGCCATTGATGTGAATGCCAAGCGCGAAGGGATGATGGATATTGCGGAGTTCCGCAATGCCGAGGGGCAGGTCACGGTCAAGCCCGGCGACGTGCTGGACGTGATCTTTGTCGGACAGAAGGACGGCGCCTTCGTCTTCACAACCATCTCAGGCAAGAGCGCGGGCGCCTCCAACAGCACGATTGCCGAAGCCTATGCTTCCGGCCTGAACCTCGAAGGCACGGTGCAGTCCGAGATCAATGGCGGCTACGAAGTCCAGGTCGCTGGGCAGCGCGCGTTCTGCCCCTATTCGCAGATCAGCCTCTTCAAGCAGGAAGGGGCGGTCTATGTCGGGCAGAAGTTCCTCTTCCAGGTGATGGAGTACGATCCGGAGAATCGCAATCTGCTGGTCAGCCGCCGCCTGGTGCTGGAGAAGGAGCGCGAAGCCCAGCGCGAGGCGCTGCAGGCCTCGATTGAGCCGGGACAGATCCGTACGGGCAAGGTTTCGCGCCTGACCGAGTTCGGCGTCTTTGTGGATCTGGGTGGCATCGATGGGCTGATTCCCCTCAAGGAGTTGGCTTGGCAGCGCGACGTGAAACCCGAAGATCTGGTTAAACCCGGTGATACGGTGCAGGTGCAGGTGCGTGAGACCGACTGGGAGCGCGGGCGTATTTCGCTGAGCCTGCGCGGCGCGCAAACTGATCCATGGGATCTGGTGGTGGACCGCTATCCGGCCGGCAGTGCCCTGCGCGGCAAGGTTACGCGCATTGAGCGTTTCGGTGCCTTTGTGGAGATCACCCCGGGCGTGGAAGGGCTGATTCCGATCGGCAAGCTGGGCGGCGGCCGCCGCTTGATGTCCGCGCGCGAAGTCGTCAGCGAAGGCCAGGAGATGGATCTGAAAGTGGAGAGCGTGGACCGCGAGCGCCGGCGCATCAGTCTGGCGCCGATCGACGAACGCATTCAGGCACTGAAGCCGGGCGAGTTGACGGTGGGCTCCGAGGCCGAGGGAATTATCGAGGGGATCAAGGACTTTGGCGTCTTTGTGCGGTTGTCCGAGAAACAGACCGGTCTGCTGCACATCAGCGAAACCGAGCTGCCTAAAGGCTGGAGCCCCGCGGCCAAGCTGGAGCGCGCCTTCCCGCCCAGCACGAAGATCAAGGTGATCGTGAAGTCCATTGAGGGGGAGCGCCTGAGCCTGACGCTGCCCGCCAAGTGGCTGGCGGCCCAAGGCAAGCAGGATGACGACAGCTCCGCGCTGCTGGCGCAGCACCGTCCGTCCGGTAAGGGCCTTGGTTCGCTGGGTGATGCCTTTGCCAGTCTGAAGTTGTAGCGGCGGCTGCATGACACGCGGTGTCGGGTACGAGGCCAGCTGGTGAACGCGTGTTTTTCTGCGATGATGTGAACCGCGAATGAACACGAATAGGCGCGAATGGCCATTGGCGCCCATTGGCGTGCATGCGCGGTTTTAATCTTATTGGTTGCGGCATTATTCCATGCTCACAAGCTCCGACATCTCACTCTTTTCGCCGGATCGGCGCGTGGAGGTGCGCTTCACGTGGACGGCCACGGAGGCGCCTGCGTGGCAGGTGTGGTTCGCCGGACGCCGCATGTTGGCTACGTCGGCTTTGCTTGCGTTACCAGGTTGGGGTGTGGCAGGTGTGGTCCGGCGTCGTCGCCGGTACGTCAGGCCGCAGCCTTGCGGGGACCACTCGGTCCTGACGGATCATTACCACGAGCTGGTAGTGCGTCTGTGCGAACTGTCGGAGCCGCAGCGGCGCTTGGATCTGATCTTCCGGTGTAGCAATCATGGTGCGGCGGTGCGTGTGCGGGTGCCACGGCAGCGCGGCGTGATCGCGCTGCCAGCCGCGGGTGCGGGTGTGAACTATCGCTTTCCGGTGGGTACGGCGGGGTGGTTGCCGGTGGCAGGTGGCGGCTTCCGCCCAGTGTCCCTGCTATTGGCATCGGCGTGCGAGACGCCGCTGACGCTGCAATATCCGCATGGCAAACTCGCCTGTCTGCTGACGGCCGGGGGTGCGCCGCTGACCTTGCGCCCCGCCGGTGACGGCTTGGCGGTGGATGCGCCGCTGATTTCGCCCAAACGCCCCTATGAATCGCCGTGGCAGGTGGTGCTCCTGGCGGAGGCGCCGCGTGATCTGCTGGCGCAGAGCAGTTGGCTGCCTACGCTGGCACCGTGTCCCCGCGCGGATGTACCGGTGTGCGAGGCGGTCACCAACTGTACGCTCCCCTTTGTGCGCTATGCGCTCTGGTCGGCGAACCCGACGGCCGCACCCGCAGTGGCACCGGATGTCACGCCCGTGCATCGGCTGGCCGTGGCGTTGCTGGCAGGCGGCGGTGCGGCCGGCTGGGATGAGACGCGGGTGGTGCGCGGCGCCATCGGCGCCTTCCTGGTCGTAGCGCGGCGCTCCGGCCAGGTTTGGCAGGTGGGAGGGATCACCGGTGCCGAGGGGCGTGTGCTGACCGTGCGCCTGGAAGAGATCCTGGATGGCGCGCTGACGCAAGATGAGGCGGCGCGACCCACCTATACCCTGGAAATTCTGCGCGATCCGCTGCCGGGTGAAGCGGCCGCAGATGGTGTGGTGCGCGAAACGTTCCATGGCGTGGATCTGTGGGACAAGCCACGGCTTGAACTCTTGCCGAAAGGTGGCTTTCTGTTGCGACTGGAACCGGAGGCTGCCGCCGGTCGCAGTGACGCGGCGCGAGGCTTGGTAGAAAGCGGGCTTTGCTCCTAGGAGCGAGGCGGAGGCAGGTGGAGGATACGCGGATGACGGCTTGCCAGATCACGGTGACCGGGCATGTGCAGGGTGTGGGCTTTCGCTATGCGTGCTGCGCGTGTGCCCAGACCCTGGGTGTCGCCGGCTGGGTGCGCAATGCCGCGGATGGCTCGGTGGAGATCCACGCCGAGGGGACCACCGACGCGGTGGAAGCGTTGCTGGCTTGGTGCCACGAAGGGCCGCCCGGTGCGCGCGTGCGGCAGGTGGTGGTCAACCCGGCCGCCGCGAAGGACTTACGTGAATTCACGGTGAGGTATTCAATGCTCGGGTAAGTACGAGGAGGATAGGGTTCATGGCAATGAGAAAAGAAGGAATTGTGGAGTACGTGATCCTGGAAGGATCGGCTGCGCACGTGCAGAAACTGGTGGAGGAACGCCTGGATGAGGGGTGGGTGACGCTCGGCGGCGTGGCGGCGGCGGTGAGTCGGTCACTGCGTGGCGATTCGGAGCATGTTTTTGCCCAAGCCATGGTGCGCACGGCGACCAACAAGAAGAACCTTTCGATGACCGTGCCCATGGCGGTGATCGGCGATACCAAGGGCGCTACCACGGTCAATATTCCGAACGCCATGACTTCTGGCACCATGCTCCCCTGCCCACACTGCCAGAAGCCGGTGCGCATCCGGAATTTGCGCGACGGCATTAACCGCTGCGAAAAGTGCCAGCGCGAATTTGTGGCGGAGTGGGACGCGTAGCGAGCGCTTTTATTGACGTGTAGAAGTTCGTATGACGGATAACAATATCTGTGCTGTACGGAGCCGTCGACGCAACCGGGTTCTGAGGTGGTTGGTTGGAATTGCCGTGGTCCTAGGTTGGCTGCAGGAAATGCGCGCGGCAACGAATGCGACTGACCCAGCCGCACTGCAGTTGCGTTGGAGTAAAGGAGATTCGTTTCTGCGGCATGCAGAGACGGTCTGGGGTGGCAATTTTTCGCCGGATGGCCGGCTGGTTGTCACGACCAGCGGCTCAGGTGGCTGTTCCGCCGGATCGGCCTGCGTTTGGGACCTTCAGACCAAAACCAGGATTTCTACGCTGCAAAAGCGGGCAAGCGCCGATCTTAGCTGTTCCGTTTTTTCGCCGGATGGCAAGAGTGTGCTGACTGCTGGTGAAAATGGCTTGCTGGTCCTGTGGGATCCTTTGACGGGCAAGCAGATCCGGACTTTCGACAAGGGGCCCATCACGTCCATGTACGTGAAGTACTTTCCGAATGGGACGCAGGTGTTGACCGCGTCGCAGTGGGGCAACGACCCCGGGATGCATGTATGGGATGTGGCCAGCGGGAAGATTGTGGCCAGCTTCAAGATGCCGAAGCGCGGCGTGGCGAGTTTTGATATTTCCCCGGACGGCAAGACCATTGTGACAGGTGATCAAAACAGCGAGTTTAGTGTGCGGTTGTGGAGTCTCAATACCCTGAGCACATTGTGGGAGTTTCCCCAGGCGTATCTGGATCAGGGGGGGATTGCGGTATGGGGCGTGGCGTTCTCCGAGAACGGCAAGCTTATTGCGGCCGCTACGATTGAGGGGTGCTATATCTTGGAGTCTGCCACGGGGAAGATCGTGCACCGTTTGCCCGAGATTGCCTCCGGGAATGGCGCAGCTTTTCTGCCGGGCGACGATTACCTTTTGTGCACCGATTTTAGCGCAGATTGTGTGTCCAAGTATGACGTGCGGAGCGGAAAACGGGTCGCCTCTACGCCCAAGGTGGGCGGTGGCCCTCTGGGACTCAACCTGTCCAGAGACAAGACCCGGGCTGTGGTTGGTGCCTTTGATCGTTCGGCGCGTATTATCGACACACGGGAGCTATCGGATCAGAAGCTCGGCTTGGGGTTGTTTGATTATCCCGTGGCTTGCACGGTGACGCCGGATGGTGGTCGCGTGATCACACTGCACAGTGAAGGCGGTTTGCGTTGGTGGAATGCCGTGTCGGGTGATTCTGTGACGGGGGCTGTCAACGGGCCGGTGCGTCTGGCAAAACCGTCTTTCATGCAGATGGCGCCGGATGGTCGGACCTTGCTGTTTCAAGATGGCACCACCAGGGATTTCCTGGCCATGGCACTTTCGGGAGGTCAGATCTGGCGCACGGCGCAGCCGGAAAGTGACAGGGGCCGGGTAGGCCGCGTGGCGTGGGTGTCAACCCAAGCGGACGAATCCATCTATGTTGTCGTTTCAAATGGTTTTGCGCGGCTGAATCTCCAAGCGGGCGCGCTGTCGCAAGTAGGGGGCGTGGATGCGCCAAATCCGCTTATCAGTCGGGAGGTGGTAGCGACGCGCACTGGGGCTCTGTTCCTTCGCAGCATTCGGGGAACATCGAGCTTTACGATCTGCGTGGATGACGAGCTGCAGCCAAGTAATCCGTTTGCGCTGGAGAGCGGCTATGCGCTGGCTCGATGCGTGGCAGTGCCGGGTGGGCTATGGCTATTGGTCGCCAAGAGAGGCAGCGCGGGCGATGTGCGGTTGGCCAGCTACCAGATTCAGAAAGAGGAAGTTGTGCCAGCCGAAGCACTGGCGGCACTGGCGGACGCGCTCGGTGCGCCGACCTTTCGGGAACGGGAGGAGGCCCAGCGAGCATTGGTGCGACTGGGACGCGTGGCCATTCCCACTCTGGCCAAAGCGTGTCAGTCGTCGGACCCTGAAATCCAGGTGCGCGCAAGACCAGTTTTCGTCCAGTTATCGGAAGATTATCGGTATGGCAAGCGACCGACCGGGGTGGTGGATATATGTCCCAGCGGCAGTTGGATTCTGGACTTGCAGGTCAGTGCGGATGGTCGTCGTTGGGTTGCCATTTTTGGGCGGGCACTGATCATGGGGCGCTTGGACGCCGGCAGCGGTGTCCTGTCGGTAGTGTCGAACAGTCCGTTTCTCGGCGAGATGATCCAAGCAGCGGTGTTTGATGACTGCCGCCGGTGTCTGACGATGGATTCTGATAAGACGATTTCTGTGTGGGATATGAACTGGCGCACGCCGACAGACCAGGCTAACCCGGGCACCGCGGTGACGACCAGTCGATGACCTAGGGGGCGCAAGTGTCGCCATCCACGCGACAAAACGCTCAAAACCTAACGCTCGACAGCGTTCTCAGGTAGATCCGTTGCGCGTTGGCCGTGGTGAGCGCGCCGAGCTCGGCGACGGTGACACCGCGCAGCTCTGCCAGCGTGGCGGCGATGGTGACGAGCCGAGCGGGGTGGTTGAGGTCGGCCGGTATTGCCGGGGCGTGGTCTGGCGCCGGTCCGGCGGTTTTGGGTTGGAACGGCAGCAGGTCCGGCGCATCGGTTTCCATCAGGAGCCGCTCGGCGGGCGTGGTGGCGGCAGCCGCACGGACATGCTTGGCGGCGGGATTGCAGACGGTGCCGGCGAAGGAGAGGAAACCACCCAGGGTCAGCAGTTCGCGCTGAAGGTCGGCTGATCCGCCAAAGGCGTGCGCCACAAAGCCGGGGAGGCGCGGCGCGAACGGGTGGAGTGCGGCCAGCAGGTCGCCCCAGGCGCGGGCACCGTGTAGCACCACCGGGCGCTGTAGCCGTGCCGCCAGTTCCAGTTGCGCGGTGAGCACTTGGCGCTGTACCGCGCGGGAGGGGTGGTCGCGCAGGCCGTCCAAGCCAATCTCGCCGACCGGTGCGGCGGGGTATTGCGCGAGCAACGCTTCCAGGTGCGCCAGCCAATCCGCGGGCAGTTCCCCTGCGTACCAGGGGTGCACGCCCAGGGCAGGGAGGAGGTGGAACCCGCTGAGGGCGGAAGGCTGTTCCGCCAGGGCGCAGACCGCCGCCCAGTCGTTCGGTGAGGTGCCACAACAGCAGCCGCCAGTCACCCCGGTGGCGACGGCGGCGCGCAGCACCGCCGTGCGGCAACCGTCGAAACGGGCGTCTTGCAGGTGCAGATGGGCGTCGAACATGGTCCGCGCGCTACTTGACGCTGCTGAGCGTCTTTACGTAATGGGCCCGTTCGAACCCGGTCCGGTCGCCGAAGTTGGTATTGCGCATGGTGCTGCGGCATTCGCTGATCTGCTGGTGTCCTTTACGGGCCAGCCAGTGGCGCAGACCGTCCAGAAGCTCGCCCGCCGGGTTGGCCTCCGGGCGCTGGTAGAGGACGGAGCAGGCGCAGACCACGTTTGCGCCCACCAGGATCGCCTGCACGGCGTCATCGGCGGTATGTACCCCACCGGTGAGCGCGATGTCCAGGGTCAGTTGTTCGCGCAGAATGGCGGTCCAGCGCAGCGGCAGCAGCAGGTCTTTGCTGGTGGAGAAATTCACATTAAAGCGCAGTTGCCCGGTTTCGGTGTTGATGTCCGGTTGCATGAAGCGGTTAAAGAGTACGAGCCCCTTGGCGCCGGCTTTCTGCAGTTCGAGGCAGAAGGGGATGAGCGCCGTGTAGTAGGGGCTGAGCTTCACGGTGACCGGCAGGCGGGTGGCGGAGACCACCTGCCGCACGAGGTCCAGTTGCCGTGCTTCGATCTGCGCGGAAGATTCCGCAGGGTCCTCGGGGATATCGTACAGGTTGAGCTCCAGTGCGGCCACGCCGGTGGACTCGATCTGGCGGGCAAAGGCCCCCCAACTGCTATGGGCGCGGCAGTTGACGCTGGCGATCACGGGGATGGTGGCGGCGGCGCGGATCGCTTGCAGATTGGCCAGGTGGGTGTCGCCGATGCGCGCGAGGTCTTCCTCGAAGATGGAGCGCACCACCACGGCGGAAAACCCGGCGGCCTCCAGTTTGCGCACTCCATCGGGGGTGCCGGTCAGGCTGCACGCGGAGGTGACGAGCGGGTTTTTGAGCGTGAGGCCGAGATAGGTGGTGGTCAGGTCCATGCGGCGCGGTCCTTTCTGCCGGATTGCATTTGTGCACTGTATGTGACATGGTGGGGCGCTGTCAAATCGGGAGATTACTATGCAGAAAACTGTGCCACATTGCCGTCCCGTGCGCATCACGCGGGGGTTCACCAAGTTTGCCGAGGGCTCGGTGCTATACGAGCAGGGCGACACGCGGGTGCTCTGCACGGCCAGTGTCGAGGAGAAGGTGCCGCCGTTCATGCGCAATCAGAAGCGCGGCTGGGTCACGGCAGAGTATGCCATGCTGCCGCGTAGCACCGATACGCGCATGGAGCGCGAGAGCCGCAAGGGCAAGCCGGATGCCCGTGCTTCCGAAATCAGCCGCGTGGTGGGGCGGGCGCTGCGGGCCGCCTTGGATATGGAGAAGCTCGGCGAACGTACCATCACGATTGATTGCGATGTGCTGCAGGCGGATGGCGGCACGCGCTGTGCCGCCATTACCGGGGGGATGGTGGCGCTGGTGGATGCCATGGACTGGCTCATCACGCGGGATCTCCTGACCGAACGCCCGCTGCGACACTTCATCGCCGCGGTCAGCGTAGGGATGTGCGCCGGGCGGCCGGTGCTGGACCTGGACTACGCGCACGACTCCAGCGCCGAGGTGGACCTGAACGTGGTCATGACCGAGGACCACCGCTTCGTGGAGATCCAGGGGACCGCCGAGCGCGAGCCGTTCTCCGACCGCACGCTGAACCGGCTCAAGAAGCTGGCCATGGGCGGGATCGACCAGCTCGTGGCGGCCCAGAAGAAGGCCCTGGGGATGCGGTAGGTCTGATTATGCAA
>CAYSHQ010000009.1:0-16490 GCA_964430835.1 uncultured Lentisphaerales bacterium | reverse complement strand
CACCACATGGCTCCAGATATACCCCAGCAGGGCCCAGAGCGGATAGCCGGGCGGGTGCGGCACGCCAAAGGTGAAGGCACCCGTCACCAGTTCGCCGGAGTCCTGCAACGTGACTTCCGGTGCCATGTGGTAATAGAAAAAGATCGTGGAGAGCAGGAATGTGGCGGCCGCCGCCCACCAGTCCTCCATGCGGAAGAAATGGCGGGTGTCGGGCCGGGCCTCCTGTACGGCACGCTCATCACCGGACGTGGCGCAGGGGGACGGAATCACAGGGGCGACAGGGGTGACGCTGGCAGTTTGTTTGCGTAGGTTATTGGCCATAGGAATGCCACTTTCGTTCTCGTTACAAGGACCATGTACTATACCGGAAATCAACCAGCGCGGGTATACGGAAAATAGGGAAAATTGACCTTGGGGAACGTTACCAACGTATTCGCATACGGTGTAGACCGTCTGTCGGGGCAGGCCGGGTGGCAAAGGGTGAATAGCTGGTCTCATGCCAATCTATGCCAATGGCACCTGGTTTAGGGACGAACCCTGTCAATCCGGGCAAAACTTGTCCATTGGCTACCGTCTGGTCGTAACGAATCACGCCGCCAAAACAGCTGGCACCCCTGTGTCAGAATGGCCAGCCTCGTGACAATTTGGCGTGGCAACGCCCAAAATAACTTCCGCAGGTCAGGGGGGCGGATTTCCAGGTGAAAAACCGGCCTCGGGTGCTATACTGCAGCGCTGGCGGAGTGAACGGTTGGCGGATCTCATACAAAGAGGTGATCGCATCATGCAGCCTGTAGTTTTGCGAGCGGCGACGCCGGCGGATTTGCCGGCCATCAATGCCATTTATAATTATTACGTGGTGCATTCGACTTGCACGTTTCAGATTGAGCCGGAAACGGAGGCGGCCCGGCGGACCTGGTTTGCGCGGCATGCAGCTGCGCAGCCGGTGATCGTGGCGGTGGCCGGTGATGAGGTGATCGGGTGGGGGGCGCTCTCCCGGTTCTATACGCGCGAGGCCTTTCAGCACACGGTCGAGAACTCGGTGTATGTGCGGCAAGATTGTCACCGGCGTGGGGTAGGGCGCCTATTGTTGGCTGATTTGCTGGCTCGTGCCAGCGCTCTGGGGCTGCATGCAGTGGTGGCGGCGATTGATAGCGGGCAGGCGGGGAGTCTGGCACTGCATGCCGGGCTCGGATTTGTGGAGGCGGGACGACTACGCGAGGTGGGCTACAAGTTTGGGCGCTGGCTGGACCTGGTCTACATGGAGCGGCTGCTGGGCGTACCCCGCGCGTAAGGGAAAGAGGGCACGATGCACACCACCCCGAAATCTTTGCGCCTGACGATTGCGATCGTGGGCCGCATGAATGTTGGCAAGTCGAGCCTGTTGAACTACTTGGCCGGGCAGGATGTGGCGATTACCGCGCCGTTGCCCGGGACCACGACGGATGTGGTAGAGAAGCCGATGGAGTTCCTGCCGCTGGGGCCGGTGCTCTTTTTGGATACGGCGGGGACGGACGATCTTTCGGCATTGGGGCGGCAGCGCGTGGCGCGCACGCTGCGGGCGCTGGAACGCGCGGATGTGGCCGTACTCTTGCTGGAGGCCAACCAGTGGGGGGCGGAGGAGGAACAGCTGCTAGCGCGGGCGCAGGCTCGTGCGCTGCCGCTCGTGGCGGTGGTGGGGAAGTGCGATCAGCAGGCGCCGGATGTGGCTTGGCTGGCTGAAGTGCGGCAGCGCGTACCGCAGCTGCTGCAGGTGGCAACGGTCGACCCGGCGGGGCGCGAGGCGTTCCTCATCGGCCTGCGACAGGCGTTGCTGGCGGTCTGTCCAGATGACTTCCTGCGGCCGCCGCCGCTGATCGGCGATCTGGTGCCGCCGGGCGGGCTGGCAGTGCTGGTGGTGCCAATTGATACGGGGGCGCCACAGGGACGGCTGATCCTGCCGCAGGTGCAGACGATCCGTGATGCGCTGGATCATGACGCGGCCGCACTGGTGGTGAAGGAACGGGAACTGGCACACGTGCTGGGGAGACTGACGACGCCACCTGACCTGGTGGTGTGCGATTCACAGGTGGTGCAGAAGATGGTCGCGGATCTGCCGCTGGCGGTCCCCTGCACGACGTTCTCGATCCTGTTTGCCCGTCTCAAGGGGGACTTGCCGCGTCTGGCGGCCGGGGCCGCGGCGGTGGATCGGTTGCGCAGCGGCGATCGGGTGCTGATTGCCGAGTCGTGCAGCCATCATGCGCGTGAGGATGATATTGGCCGGGTCAAGATCCCGCGCTGGCTGCGGCAGTATACGGGGGCAGCCTTGCAGGTGGATACGCTGGCCGGCCGGGATTTTGCGGCGGATCTTTCCCCGTACAAGCTGGTGATCCAGTGTGGCGGATGCATGGTGACGCGGCGCGAGGTGCTGCATCGCATGCAGCAGGCCCAGGCGGCCGGCGTGCCGATTACCAACTACGGGGTATGCATCGCCCAGACACAGGGCGTGCTGCGGCGCGTGCTGAGCCCCTTTCCCGCAGCGCTGCAAGCCTGGGAAAGTAGCGGCGGGTAGCCCGGCACGCAGCACGACGCGCGCTGAGCGGTAATGCCCCGAGGCTCGGGCGGCAGGGGTGTGACCCTCACATCCGGTAGCCCAGTGCCAATAGACGCTCCGGGCGCAGCATCTCCGCCACCTGCGCTGCGCCGAATTCGCGTTCAAGAAAGGCCCGCCAGTCTGTGACACCCTCCGCCTGACCGCGCTGGACCAGCGTGGTCGCGGCTTCGTACCCGATCGCCGGCACCCAGGCTGTGACAAGGCCGGCGCTGGCAGCCACCTGCCGCGCACAGACCGCTTCATCGGCTGTGATTCCTTCCACCTGCGTTGTCAGCATGCGCGTTGCGCCGATCAGAAGTTCCAGTGCCTCCAGCAGCGCCTGCGCCAGCAGTGGCATGAACTCGCAGATCTGCAACGTGCCACCTGCCACACACTGCGTCACCACCGTGTTCGCCGCGCAGACGCGCAGGCCCGCCTGAATCACGCTTTCCATGATCACCGGGTTCACCTTGCCAGGCATGAGCGACGAGCCTGCCTGCACTGCCGGCAGATGGATCTCGCCAAGCAGATGTAACAGGCGCAGGTCGCGGCTGATCTTGATCAGATTGGTCGCGGCTGCATTGAGCATGCCCGTGACCTCCACAAAGGCATCCGCATGCGCCGTGTCACCCGCCACATTCTCCGCACGGCTCAATCCGAGCCCGGTCACCTGGCGCAGTTTCTCGATTACCAGGAAGATATAGGCGCGAGGCGCCGCCATACCATTTCCGACAGCCGTTCCGCCCAGATTCACGACGCGCAACCGCTCCTCGCACTTGAAGGTCCGCCAGCGATCGCGGGAGACCGCCTCCGCCGCTGCGCCGAGGATTTGTCCGAGAGACATGGGGACGGCCGGCATCCCTTCGGTACGCCCCATGGTCACCACATACGCCAGGGCCTGCTCCTGTCGCTGCAGCGCGCCTTGCAGCGACTGGCAGGCGGCGCTAGCCTCGCGTAATGCTTCGATGGCGGCCAGGCGCAGTGCCGTTGGATAGGTGTCGTTGGTGGACTGATGGCAGTTGACGTGGTCCAGCGGGTGCAGGCGTGTCCACGTGCCACGCGGCACGCCTAAGCGGTCGAGCGCCAGGTTTGCCAGTACCTCATTCACGTTCATGTTGGTCGAGGTGCCGGCGCCACCCTGCAGGGCTGCCAGCGGGAAAGCCGCCCCTTGTGCGCCCGCCGCGACCTCATCACAGGCTGCCACCAAGGCCGCCGTCCGTTCTGGATCCAGGAAGCCGAGCTCGGCATTAGCCAGACAGCAGGCTTTTTTAACCCGCGCATAGGCGTGAATCAGCCGGGGCGGAACCATGCCGCCGGCCAGCGGAAAATTGCGTCGTGCGCGCTCGGTATGGATACCCCACAGGCAATCCGACGGCAGGGTGAGCGCCCCCAGCAGATCGTGTTCCGTTCGGGTTAAATTGGTAGCAGGCACCGGCATGGGAGAAGATGATACGACAACCGTGTGCAGGGTCATTCCTGTTAGCCGCGCTAGGAACCGGGCGCTTCGCCGCGCCGGTATGCTAGCGCGGCTGCATAACGCCGGGCGGCAGGGCAGGAGAGCCCTCCCACGCCTCCGGCTTGGCCCAAGGCAGATCCCCAGCCGCTGGATCAGCCAAGCAACCCGACAGCAAGAGCGTCATGCCGACGCCTGCCAGCAGTGCCAGCAAACGCGTGAGCGGTGTCTTAATAGAACACCACATCATTGATCTCCACCGGCGACTGCTGCCAGTCAATCAGGATATCGGCTACGATCAGGTTGTTCTGGCGCAAGACCTGGCGGCACTTGATGCGGGTGATAAACTCGCCGGAGGCGGACTTAAAGCCCGGGCGGCGGATCATCAGTTCAATCTGTGGCATCGGGCGGTCGCGCTGTTCGCCAATCAGTTCGGTCATGGCATCCGGCGTCAGGTCAATCACGATAAACTTGAGCTTCTCATCCACAGCGACGACTTTACCCTTGGTGCCAGGGGCACCTTGGAAGGAGGCGGCTGTGCCGGTGGTAGTTTCGGTTGGGGGTTTAATGTGCGAGTCTTTGAGGCGCTTAATCTCGGCTCTCAGGTCCTTGGCGAGCTTGTTCAATTCTTCGATCTCGCCATTCTTCTTTTCAATTTCGGCCTTCAATTCTGCGACTTCGGCGGTGAGGTTGCGTTTTTCTTCCTCTAAGCCTTCGATCTTGCGCATGAGGCCGAGTTTTTCCACTTCCAGACCTTCGATCTTCTTGTTCTTTTCCTCAATGGTCTTTTTGTCTGCGCGACCTAACTGCTTGAGCTTGTTGTGCTCTTCGATCGTGGTGACCAGCTCTTCACGGATCTTCTGTAGTTCCGTGCGGGTTTTGTTGAGGGTGGCGTTCTGCTTGGTGGCGCGATCGAGCAGTTCATCCAGCATCTGTTGCATGGTGCCTGGGCCATCCACGCAGTAGGTTCCGACATCCACAGCATTCCGGACGCGCCGGATTTTACCTTCCGGGGTGATTTCGGTGCGGTAGTACTGGCGGATCTGACGCTTCTTCTCGTCGGCATCCCAGCTCATGGTCTGCAGGTTGGGCGTTTCGAGTTTGTACTGGTAGGTAGTCCAGAACGTCGACCTCTCCGGGTTTTCCATCTCTTTGCTGGTGACGGGGGAGGTGTCTCTGCCGGTGTAGTTGGGTTGCTGGGCATCGGCGGGCGGCTCTTTTTCCTCAATGGTTTTGACAACCTTTCGGAACTGCTCTTCCAGCAGATGGGTGCGATTGATCAGCAATTCGCGTTTGCTGTAGAGCTGAACGGCTAGGAACAAGGCCGCACCACTCAGGAGGAGAATGATAATTACGAAGACGCGTAGAACCGTGCCCATAGCGATTCCTTACAAGCTGTCAGGTTTCGACGGTGACTGGTTGTGCACCAGCAGGTACACGACCCAAAGGTGAAGGGGAGCCTAGAACAAACGGTTGGCAAACGCAACAGCAAAAGTCAATAAGTTGGGATAAACGGTTGGTAAGTCTTAGACTGAAGAAGGGGTAGTGGGTTGCAGGTTACTCTTCGGCGGAGGTAGACTTGGCGTTGGCTTCTAGTTCTGAGCGCATGCGGTCGGATAGGGTCAGTCCTTTGCGCGCGAGATTCCAGTCCATCCAGGCGGTGGTGATGCCCATCATGCGCATTCGTTCGAGGCTGGCGCGGGCCTTCGGGCGGAGCGTCTCGGCCGAGTACACGTCGCCGGGGCGGCGGGAGACCATATAGACGAAGAGGGCGGAATCGTCATCATCGGCCGGGACGGCCTCAGAGAGTTCACCGGGGCGCAGGTGGAGTGCAGCACGGGCCACGGACATATAATTGGGGAAGGGGTTCTGGTAGATGGTGTGGACGCTGAAGGTTACGGCCGTGGAGACGTTAAGCGCCTTGGCTTGCGCCACGGAGGTGAGGTTATGGTTTTTGGCCAGTCCCTTGGTCAGGTCGGCATGCAGCGAGGTGAGTTCATCGCGGAACATGTCGTCCCGGAGCTTCGCTTCTGCCAGGGGGCGGACGCGGGTGATAACCTCATTCAGCGTCGGCATATGCGCGGGACTGGGGCTGGTAGCCAGCGGGGTGAGCGCGTAGACGAAATTCTTAGCCTGCACGACATTGCAGCGCCCTTCCGCTTGTGCGGGGTCGAGTTCAAAGGCCGCTTCGCGGAACTCTTTGCCGGATTCGATGCCGGGCGGGTTTTCATCGGCCGCGAAGAACGTCGTTTGGTACACGGGGAGATCGAAGGCCGCAGCGGCGGTAGCAAAACCGGTTTTGGCGTCCTTGACGGCCAGGGGGAGGAAGGTGTTGATCAGGTTGGTGTAGGCGGCCTGCAGCGCGTTCTGGTGCTGCAAGATAGGGATGATCTGGCTGCGGGCCTCGGCCAGAGGGAGGACTTCCGTGGTGTTGCTGCGCGTGAACGATTCGCTGTGATCATCATAGTATTCCCGGATCTGCTCATCGGAGACCGTGACGCGTGCGAGGTAGTTCGAAACTGGCAGGGCCACATAGTGTACGCCGACGCGCTTGGGGAGGTAGAACTGGTTGGTGTGAGCGTCGAAGTAGGCCTGGAGTTGGGCCTCGGTGGCCTGGGTCTGAGCGAAGCGGTTATTGGCGGCCAGTACGCGCACGCTCATTTCGTCGGTAAGCCCGGCCAGTTCGTCTTCCGTTTCGATGAGGGTGGTCCACGCGGCGGACTCCAGGATGGAGCTGAGCTTGCGTAGGGTCAGGAGGTGGCTCTGATACTGCTCGAACAGGGCCGGTGTGAGGTTCTTTTCCCGCAACTTGGCCTGATAAAGCTGATGGAGTTGCTGATTGTACCCCTCGGTGGCGCCGATGCTTTCCTGAATGACGTTCTGGATCTCATCGCGCGTGGCGCCGAGCTTCAGTTCGTCCGCCACCTGAAACGCGGCGATCTGATGCCAGACCTGGGTGGCGACCCCAGCGAAGGATTGGGCGGGTTCCTGGCGCCGGAAGAGACCGCGGATTTCCCGTTCCAAGGTGGCAAAGGTGTCGCTGCTGACAGACTTCTGGCCGATCTCGGCCACGCGATCGGCCTGATTGGCGCTCTGGTAGCAGGAGCCAACGGAGAGGAACGACAAGGAAACCGCGACGGCGAAAGCGGTCCAGACGATGCGGTGACGGATAATGCGGTGAAAGTGATAAATAAACACGGTTCTATCTCGGCAAGCGCCTAGTCGGATTTGGGAGCCAAACGGCTGGCGCGCGCCGTTTCTCCTGTGGGGTGGGCGAGTGTGTCGCCCGGCGGTGGCCCGTGGTTACGGGTTGCCGCGCCCCGGTCAACTATTTGAAAAGGGCTTCCGCATCGTTTTGGACGGCGGGGGCGTTGGTTAGTCCGGCGGTGGCCGTGGTTACCCCGCCGGTAAGGGAACGATCATCCAGGGCGGGCAGGCCGGCAGCGGTGAGCAAGGGTTCGCCCAAGACAAAGGCGAAGTTCCCCTTTCCTTTGCCGTCGGGGGCGGTTTCCAGGACTGAAACAACCAATTTGCCGCCGACGGGGGCTTGTTCACGGCAGATACGCACGGTGCTGTGGGTGGTGGTCTCCAGCGCGACCGGGGCGTCGGTACCATTCTCGATGGTTACCAGGTAGTCGTTGGACTCATTGGTAATGCGGGTGATGGTGCGATCCAGCGAGGATTCCAAGCGCGCCGTGGAGCCGGATTTCATCTTAGGGATGGAAAATTGGGGGCCACGGACACGCAGGGCGCCTGTCTCGGTATGGATCAACTGGGTGAGATCGAGCCGATTACGGGTCGGCTTCTTGGGCTTCGTCAACTCCATGGCGCTACGCCCGACGAAGCTGTCGCACGCAGCGATGGGCGTTTCCACGACCAGCGACTGTGCTGCCAGCCCTTCGCGCACGACGATTTCGATCTTGCCGTTAGCGAGGCGTACGACTCGATTGGAGTTGCCGCTGGTGCCTTCCGGCTCCCAGACGGAGAGTTCGGACTGGGGGTGGAGGCGCAGCGAGTCCTCCTGAGAGAAGACCACAAACAGTTCGCCGTTCAGCCCTGTGCGTACAATGGTGCCGAAGGTGTAGGCCTTACCGTTAAAGACCGGCTCAAAGGCAGCCGCGCCCGGTTTTTTTACCTGGCAGTCGCCCTTGCAGCCGGTAACCCGGAACAAGTAATCAAACGATTGTGCCGGCATCGATGTTGCCAGCGTCAGGAAACCTGACACTGCCAGACATGCTACCGTTCGACTTCGCGCATGCATGAGCACCTCCCGTCAGGCGAGTGTCCACCTGCCAATTCCTTTACGCACAAAAATGCCTTGCCATAGTAGAACAACCATCTCGCCGCCGTCAATCCTTACCCGACAATTGTTTTCTAATAATTCTCCTTTGCAAACCGGCGGCATCTCGCATACACTGCCCCTTCAACACTGGCCATCATTCTAACGCGCAGTATCCGATAAGTGAGAGAGGGATGCCCATGCACCGGAAGAGCGGATGGATCGTAGCGGGTGTCAGCATGTTGGTGGTTGGACTGGCCGTTGATGGCGCGTGGGCCCAAGGGGTGGTACGTCCGGCGGCGGTGGCGCCGCGTGGTGCCCCGGTAGCGGCCGATACCAGGAAGCAGCTTGTGATCCGGCACATGCCGCGGCTGAGCAAGGTTAAGCAGCCCACGCCGCAGTTCAACACGTCGGCCAGCCGGCAATCGACCGGGCGTGCGCGTGAATGGGGTGTGTTCGAGGTGACGTACGACACGGTGCCCGAGTGGATGGACGAAGTGGTCGTAACCTATTACCTAATGGCCGAGCGGCGCGGCACAGAGGCTAAGAAGGAGTATGCGCTGTTTCAGACCACGGTGCGGTATGCGGATGTGCCGCGGGGCGACCATACGGCGTGTGTCGTGTTGCCACCGGCGGCCGTGTTGCGGTACGGGGATCAGTTTATCGGGTTTGCGGTGGAGTTTACCGCCGCGGACGGCACCTTGCTGGCGGTGCAGAGTGAAGTGGCTGGCAGCGTGCTGCGGGCGGAGTGGTGGAAGAACACGGATGTGACCGAAAGCAAGAGCGTCGTGAAGCGGGATGGACTGGTGGATCGTTCCAAAACGCCGTTTGCGCTGGTCAACATAGATGACTACGAGGTGGTGAAGTAGTGTTTGCGCACGATCGAATCCTCGCGTTGAACGTGGGCGCCAGCAAGCTGGTGCTGGCCGAGTTTTCGGTGCGTCCTGGCCGCGCGCCGGAATTACTGAACTACGGTATCGGCGCGTTGGGGGTCGAGCCGGACAACGAGACGGACGTTTCGCCCTATGTTGTCGAGGCGTTGCGGGAGCTGCTGCGTACGCATGGCATTCGCCCCGCCCCCCTGCTGCTATCGCTTTCGGGCCAGGTGGTTTTCCCCCGGTTTGTGAAGCTGCCGCCGGTTGCGCGGGAGAAGATCGCTGACATGATCCGCTACGAGGCGGAGCAGAATGTGCCGTTTCCAATTGATGAGGTGGTCTGGGACTACCAGCTCATCGGGGATGCGAGCGAGGGTGAGCAGCACGCCATGATTGTGGCCGTGAAGGCCGAAAACATCCTGAGCGCGGTGCAGTGCGTCACGGCGGCGGATTTGGAGCCGGAGCTGGTGGATGTCGCCCCTATGGCGCTGTACAACTGTGTGCGGTACAATTATCCGGAGTTGTCCGGATGCACGATGGTCCTGGATATCGGCGCGCGCTCCACGAATCTGGTTTTTATCGAGCAGGGGCGTGTTTTCAGCCGTACGATTGCGGTGGCGGGTAATGCCATTACGCAGGAGATCGCCAAGAGCTTGCAAGTCGGGTTTGCAGAGGCCGAGCAGATTAAGCAGAAGCAGGCCTTTGTCGCGCTGGGCGGGGTTTTCGCGGCTGGGGATGATGAGACGGCGGACCGGATCTCTAAGATCGTACGCAACGTGGTGACGCGCCTGCACGCGGAGATCAGCCGCTCGATTAATTTCTATCGCAGCCAGCAGGGGGGCGCGGCACCGGGGCGGGTGCTGCTGACGGGGGGGTCCTCCGTAATTCCCCACATGGACACCTTCTTCCGCGAGAAGCTGCAGGTGGATGTGGAAGTGCTCAATCCGTTTGTCAATGTGCAGTCCGGTCCGGCGCTCGATCCGCAAAAGGTGGGCGAGGATCTGGCCTGCCTATCGGAGGTGGTCGGTTTGGCGTTGCGCCGGTCGCTCTCCTGCCCCGTGGAGATCAATCTGATTCCGCCGGACATGGCGCACGCCAAGACAATGCGTAACCGGCTGCCGTTCTTTATCTTGGCTGCGCTGGGCCTGATCCTGACCCTCGTGGTCTGGACGCTCTATTTCCGGCAGGCAGCTGAGAACTACCAGGCCCAGGATAAGTTTGTTAAGCGCCAGCTTTCCATGAAACAGGCCGATGCCGCCGCTATGCGCAGCGTGCTGGCGGAGTGCACCGCCGCCCAGCAGAAGGCCAATGACTTGCGCGCCCTGATCGCCCGCCGCGCGGAATGGCTGCAAATCCTTAATGGCGTGCGCGAGGCTATGGTGTCGGGAATGTGGCTGACCACGCTGGAACCTATCCGGGGGGCCAACGGTCAGGTGGGCAAGATCGTCCTGACCGGGTTTGGTTTCAAGGACGATCTCGACCGGGCGCTGGCTGCCGCGAGCGGGGCCGGGGGACGGCTGACGCCCGGCGAGCTGCTGCGTGACCGGTTGCAAAGCCGTAAGGAGCTGTTCGGTGAGGTGGTGATCCGCAACGATCGCTATTCGACGAAGGAGACGTATCTGCACGAGTTTGCCGTTGAGGTGACGCTCGTGACGCCGGCGCGGTAACGCGCACAGACGGAACGTTCGCATGAACTTACGGAAAATCATCTTGGTGGTGGGCGGTGGGGTGGCCTTGCTGCTCTGCCTGGCCGGCTTCTTCTCAGCCTATCGTGCCTACGACCAAGCCAGTATGGTGAAGAGCACGCTGGATCGCACCTATAAGCAATTGCAGGCCATTTACGCGGAGAACCCCTTCCCGAGTGCGACAAATATGGCCATTGTACGGGGCGATACGGGGTGGCTGACAAATTGGCACGGCACATTGGTGCATGATTTGTATGCGGTGGCCGTGCCGACTAGAACCCCCAGCGCCTCCGGGTTTATCGACAAGCTGCAGAATACCAGCGCTGCCTTGCATCGTCGGGCGACCGCGGAAGGCGGCAGGATGCTACCGGAAGGGTTTGCCTTCGGCTTTGAGCGCTACCTAGGCTCCCGGAACATGCCTAAGCAGGAGAACGTGCGACGGCTGGATCTGCAGTTCGCGCTGGTGGAGGCGCTCACGCGCGAGATCATGGATTGCCATGTC
The DNA here is from genome assembly GCA_964430835.1 of uncultured Lentisphaerales bacterium. GTDB lineage: Bacteria > Verrucomicrobiota > Kiritimatiellia > RFP12 > CAIWXQ01 > CAIWXQ01. Next base: position 5,127 of record CAYSHQ010000009.1, on the reverse strand, counting down.
GTGGAACTCTCGCAGATTGAGCGGGAGCGGTTTGACGGGGAGGCCGTCGAGGCGGGCGGCGCAGTCGGACGGCGGCGCGGTGCCGCGCCGGTGGTAAGTGAGGCGGCGGCTGCGGCGGCTGCCGGTGGTTTCTCGCGCGAGCGTTTCTCGCTGGTCTTTACCTCGAACGAGAAGACGCTGGCGGATGTGCTCAATCGCATGGCCCGGATGCCGCTGTTTGTGGTGGTTACGGATGTCCGAATGGAACGGCTCGAGCGCGGTTTGCGCCCCAGTCCAGATCGTGTCGGGTTGGAGTCGGCCAAGGAGAAGGGGACCATGACGGTGTTACGGGCGCCGCAGCGTGTGGTGTCCGGTCCCGATGTTGAACCGTTACTGAAGACCCAGATGCAACTGGATGTTTACACCTTTGAGGGGGTTTAGCCCGTGGTACAGAAACGAGGCTTCCAATTTTCGGTAGTGCGTCATTACGACAAAGTGGTGGCCGTAATCACCTTGGCGGCCTTGTTGATATCGCTGTTTTTCCTGGCTCGTTCCGCCTCGGCGAGCATGGAGTGGAATCGCAACTACATGAATGGCGTGAAAGATATGCGCCCCAAGTCGGCCAAGCTGGAGCCGGCGTCAACCAGTCTGTATGAGATGGCGGTACGAATGTTGCACCAGCCGCAAATCATGCGGCTTTCCTTCACGAATGAGGCCGGCCTGTTCACGCCCCAGAACCGGGTCTGGTGTGTCTTTTGCACGTACCCGATTCCCTTTGCCGCCACCGAGTGTTCCTATTGCAAATTCGCGCAACCCGCGATCCATACGGAGGAGGCCAACAAGAGGGATAGTGAAGGGAAGGGGATCCTGGATGAGTGGCGGACGAAATACTTCAATCACCCCTTTGTGCTTGCTGAGGATCGGTCACGTTGGGATGATGATGCCGATGAGGATGGGTTCGTGAATCTTGAGGAGTGGCGCGCCGGAACCAATCCACGGGATCCCAAGGACCACCCGGACTGGATGCAGTTGGTTCGCTTCAAGGGCCTGTCCACGCGGCTGTACCCCTTCGTCTTTACCGGCGTGAATAGAATGCCGGGGGGAGAGCTGCAACTGGTCTTGAATATGAAGGGGGGGGACGGCCGCACGTATTGGGTGAAACGCGGTGACCCCATCGGCAAGACCGGCTTTGTCTACAGTAATTGCATCCAGAAGATCGAGAGTGTGGCGGTTCCCGGGGTGGGGGTGCAGAAGATATCCCGGTATGAGGCCGAATTGTTCCGGCTGGCGGACGGCAAGCTGTTTCTGCTGCGCGATAACGAGCCGCATGCCACGCTGGAACAGGACCTGACGCTGACGCTGACCATTGCCGGCAAAACCACGGAATATCATGCCTCGCTGGATGGGTTCCTCGACATGGAAGGCGAAAAGTATAAGGTCGGAGCAAATCTTAGAGTTGACCGCCAGCCTATTTCTGTTGTATTAGAAAACGTTCGTTCTGCAAAGAAGACCATCGTCCCTGTTGGATCGCCGTGATTCTTAAGCCGGGCGAGTTCGTAGGAGCCTGTACGTCTAGCACTGAGGAGCATCATCATGCTGTTTGTAGCCAGAATACCGGGCGTTATCGTTGTTGTTTTGCTGGGTGCGCTTTTGCTTCGTGCGCAAGATGATAAACAAGAACAAGGGGGGGCCGTGCCTAAAAAGGCGGCCGTACCTGCGGAAGAGCCCGCAGCCGCACCAGCGCTTACGGATGTGACTCCCGCTGAGGGGATGGGCGCGAATGACCCCTTGAAAACAGAAACCGCCCGAGCCCAGCCCAAGGAAGTTGCCGACGGGGATGGCAAGGCACCGGCCGCCGATCCGGTGGCTGCCCCGACTGCGGCACTTGCCGCGGCTCCGTCTGAGCCGGGGCGTGAGGCGCTGGTATCGGAAATCGTCACCTTGGAGCGACTGCGCAAGGAAGCGTTGCGGGAATATGGCATGGCCAGTCTGGCGGCAGGACGCAAGGCGCTGCGCGATGGCGATTTCGAGGAGGCCCGCAAGCAGTACATGATGGCGGAGACCTATATTCCTGACAATCTGGAAACGCGTGCGGCTCGCGAGGAGGCCCGGATCGGCGTACGCGATGCGCTGTATCGCAACGCACAGCTCCTCTGGAAGAAGGGGGACCGCGAGAAGGCGGTCCAGATCGCCCGGCAGGCCAATGAGAAGGGGCATCCCGATGCCGCCAAGCTGACGGCGGAGATCCAGAAAGAGATTGAGCAACCGCCCAAGCCGCAGCTGCCGAAGGCGATCGGCCGCATGCATGAGGCCACCTATAAGGAGGACCGTGACGAAGTCATGCGCCGCCTGCGTGTGGCCCGGCAGCATTACATTGTGGGCGAATACGACCGTAGCCGCCAGGAACTCGAGCTCATCCTGCGCGACCACCCCAGCAACACCGAAGCCATGGAGATGATGGAGAAGCTCGGCGACCGCCAGTTTGATGTCTGGAGCGTGGAGTATGAAGCCACCCGCTCCAAGATGATCAGCGACGTCAAAGCGAATTGGACCCCCCGCCGGTACGCCATTGACACGGTGGAGATCAAGGAGCCGTCCATGGGACAGTCCGCTGGCAGGGTGCTGTTGAAGGACGGCATTACCATCGAGCAGTCGGTGGAGCAGAAGATGCGCGGTATCGTGATCCCGGAGATTAACTTCCGCAATGCCAACATCGCGGATGTGATTACGTTCTTTGAGAATGCCAGCCGGGAGTATGATGATCCGTCGCTGGCGCCCGAGAAGCGCGGCGTAAACTTTGTGCTGCGAGGCGTTACGTCCGCGACACCGGCCCCGGCACCGGTCGGCGGCGATGTTTTTGCGGAGGCCCCCGCCGCCGCCACGGGCGGCGGCAGCACACCGATCACCTTCTCGGCGCGTTTTGTCAACCTCTGGGATGCGCTCAAGATCGTCACCGAGGTCGCCAACTTCAAGCACCAGATTCGGGGCAATGTGGTGATGGTCATGCCGTTCAATGTGGTGGTGGACATCATGGATATCCGTTCGTACACGGTGATGCCCAATGTGATTGACCGTGCGACCGGTGTAGTGCGCGAATTGCAAACCGCTAGGGGTGGCCTGCCGCCTGGGGGCGATGCCGCGGGGTTGACCCCGGTGGAGCCGACGGGCGCCGTCAGTGACCTGAAGAAGTTGTTTGGTGACTTGGGCGTAGCGTGGCCCGTTGGTTCGTCCATCTCGTACCTGTCGATCATCGGCAAGCTACGCGTGGTGAACACCGTGGAGAATTTGGCTGTGTTCGAGAAGGTCCTGGAAGAGATGAACGTTACGCCTCGGCAGATCGAGATCGAGGCGCGGTTCGTCGAGGTATCCCAGACCGATCTGGACTCGCTGGGGATAGAGTGGCAGCAGAATCGTGCGCTGACGCATAACTATGATCCGGCCAGGATCGCTGGCAACAAGAACGGCGGCACGCTGATCTTAAACCCCAGCACCGGCGGTTCGACCATGGGTCTGGAGGGCAAGCCGTATGATCTCTCGCAAGGGATGCGCTATCTTACAGATTCGGCCAGTCCGCTGGGGGGGCAGGTCAAGGCGAATGACTCGCTCTTTGCCCTGCAGGGGGTGTTTGGTGAACTGGACATAACCACGGTCCTGCACATGTTAAGCCAGCGCTCGAACTCTGATTTGCTCTCCGCGCCGAAGGTCGTCACCAAGGCGGGCCAGGAGGCGGTCATCAAGGTGGTAACCGAGTATATCTATCCGACGACCTTCACGGTGACCGGGTTGCAGGGAAGTTCTGGCGGCACCGCGGCGGGTAGTACGACCACGACCACGGGCGCCGTGGTGGAACCCGGTGGCTTTCAGACCCGCGAAGTCGGCGTCATCTTACAGGTGGTGCCGGAGGTGAGCGCGGAAGGGCAAATGATCAACCTGACGATGAATCCGCAAGTCGTCTCCGAGCCGACCTGGAAGAACTACGGATCGCGCGTTCCGGTACCCAACACGGACCCCGTGCAGTACATGGATCTGCCCATGGAGCAACCGTTCTTCAAGATTCGGTCGGTGTCTACGAGCGTCTCGATCTACAACGGGGCCACGGTGGTGATGGGTGGAATGATTACCGAGATTCGCAATTCGTCGGAAGATAAGGTGCCACTGCTGGGGGATCTGCCGTATATCGGTTACTTGTTCCGCAGCAAGGCGGAGCACTCGGAGAAGCGCAATCTGTTGATTTTTGTGACGGCGCGGTTGGTCGATCCGGCCGGCAGGGCTGTGAAGACCAACATGGAGCCAGCCCTGAGCGGCAAGAAGACAAGCGAGCTCATCAAGATGGCCACGCCGTGAGGCGATCTGGCTGGCTGGGGGGCGCGCCTCTTCGGCGGAACGATTTCGTCGCATGGGCATAAGGGGCTTGCTGGTGCCCAGAGCGCTGGTGGGTGACCACTCCGGCGCCGGGCCACCAACCTGTCAGGCGGCAAATTCGCGTGCCTCTCCGGTTCCGGGTTGATCGTATATTTCGCGAGCGTGCCTTTTTTATGAGACGGATCGCCTTGACAGGAGGGATCGCCTGCGGCAAGAGTACGTTGGCAGGGTTTCTTGCGGCTGGTGGCTGCGAGGTGCTCGATACGGACTTGGTGACGCATGCGCTGGAGGCACCGGGTGGTCGGGCGGTTGCGCCGATTGTGGCGGCTTTTGGCACCGCTGTGCAAGCGGCGGATGGCGGCATAAACCGGCTGCGTTTGGGCGAGGCCGTCTTTCAGGATGATGCTGCCCGGATGCTCCTGAACAGCATTGTGCATCCGTTGGTCCGGGCAGAGTTGGACGCATGGCTGCAGCAGTCGGACGGGTTGCCCAAGGTGGCGGTGATTCCGCTGCTCTTTGAGGTTGGCTGGGAGGCAGGCTGGGATGCCATTGTCTGTGTGGCCTGCACGGCGGAGGAACAACTGCGCCGGTTGCAGGCACGGGGATTGTCAGAAGCGGCGGCGCGGGGCCGTGTAGCCGCGCAGATGCCCTTGGTAGAGAAGGTGCGTCGGGCCACGCGCGTGGTGTGGAACGATGGTGACCGGGGCACGCTGCGTCTGGCGGCGGACCGGTTGATGGATGAATGGTCAGGAAACAAGCGATGAGCGAAGAAAATCAGCAGAACCC
>CAYSHQ010000008.1:5707-17213 GCA_964430835.1 uncultured Lentisphaerales bacterium | reverse complement strand
GCTGCTCCGCTTCGGAGGAGCGGACGGCGACCGGATCGAGGTCAGGACGGACTTTCCGCGCAACGCCTTGGGAAAGGTATTGCCCGTCAGCGGGTTGATGGGGACCTGGATAATCCCATCAATGTCATATTCGACGGGTTCCTCGGCGGTGAGCAACTTCTGGTCAATGGTGTTGATGCGCCGCAGTGCGGAATAGAGCGTGGTCGTCTTGCCGGACCCGGTAGGGCCCGTGACGATGAAGATCCCGTTGGGTTTCTCAATATCCATGCTCAGCGGCTCGAAAATGTCTTCCGGCAACCCCAGGTTTTCGAGTTCCAGCGACACCACGGAGCGATCCAACACACGCAGCACCACGCTCTCCCCGAATTGCGTCGGCAGGCAGGAGACACGCAGGTCAATCTGGCGTCGCGAGACCGAGATCGAAATGCGCCCATCCTGAGGCAAGCGGCGTTCCGCGATGTTCAAACCGGCCATCACCTTGATCCGCGAGATGATCGGCAGCGCCATGATCCGGTCCGGCGCACGCATCTGGTACAAGGCGCCATCGACCCGGTAGCGGATGCGAAACTCCTTCTCGTAGGGTTCAAAATGGATATCCGAGGCCCGGTGCGCCACGGCCTCATGCAGCACCAGTCCGACATAGCGGACCACGGGTGCCGCCTTGGCCTGCTCTTCAAGCGACTCCTCATCCAGCGCCGCTTCCACGCTGATCGTAGCATCCTCGTCGAACTCGATCTTGTTCAACATCTCCGCCACGGTTTCGCTCTCGTCCCCGTAGTACTGGTTGACGCGCGCGACGATGTCGGCATGCCGCGCCAAGACGAACGACACATCGCGGGCCAGGACGAAAATCAGTTCATCCACCACATACGGCTCGATTAGATCCGAGGTAGCCAGGGTGATGGTGCCCGGGGTGCTGGCTACCGGAAGCACATTGTGCGCACGTGCCACGCTGGCGGGCAACGTTCGTAACAACTCCTGCGAGAGCTCCAGTTCCGGCAGATCGATGACGTCGCATCCCTGGTAGGCGGCCATCATGGAAAGCAGGTCATCTTCGCTCGTATACCCCATGTCCACCAGCAACGTGCGCAGCGGCTTGCCGTTGCGACCATGCTCCTCGCGCACATCCTGGGCCTGCTGCGCATCCATGATGCCATTGCTGATCGCCAGATCCAGAAGCGGATCAAACCGTTGCGGCTCGGCAGTCGTACTCATGACATCACTTTCCCTTTGCGCGCAGGGTATCCTGCAACTGCTGTACTAGCGTATCAGCATCCTGCGCCTTGGTAATCAAGTCCTCGTACTGGATCAACCCCTTGAGATACAGCTCCAACAGGTGCGCATCCAGCGTGATCATGCCATTTTTGGCACCGGTCTGGATATCGGACGTGATCTGGAACGTCTTGTTGTCGCGGATCAGCGCCCGGATCGAGGGCGTGGAGATCATCACCTCAAAAGCCGCAACGCGCCCCGGCCGGTCCGCGCGCACCAAGAGTAGTTGTGAGATCACCGCCACCAACCCCACCGAGAGCTGCGTCCGCACCTGTTCCTGCTGGTCGGCGGGGAAGGCATCCACGATCCGGTCCACCGTGGCGGCCGCCCCGGTGGTATGCAGGGTGGCAAAGACGAGATGGCCCGTTTCTGAGGCCGTAATCGCGGCCTGCATGGTCTCCAGGTCGCGCATCTCCCCGACCAGGATCACATCCGGGTCCTGCCGCAGAGCGCGCCGGATCGCCTCGGCAAAGGTGGGCACATCCACCCCGATTTCGCGCTGCGAAACCACGGACTTGCGGTGCGTGTGATAATACTCGATCGGATCCTCAACCGTGATGATGTGGCAATCGCGCTCAAGATTGATCACATTCAGCATGCTCGCCAGCGTCGTAGACTTCCCCGACCCAGTCGGCCCGGTCACCAGGATCAACCCCCGCGGCCGGAACAACAGCTCCTTGATCTGGGGGGGGAGCCCGATCTGCTCGAGGGTCAGCAACTTCGAGGGGATCAGGCGCAACACCAGCGCAACATTGCCACGTTCCTTGAAGACACTGACACGAAAGCGTCCCACTTCCCCAAACCCCAAGCCGAAATCCGTACCGCCATGTTCGCGCACATGCTGCTGATGATCGGAGGACGTGATGCTCTTCATCAACCGCTCGGTATCCTCCGGTGTGAGCGGCGGCAGGTCCAGCGGCGTCAGGGCACCATGAATGCGCAGCATCGGCGGAATGCCCACGCGAATGTGCAGGTCGGAGGCGCCCTCGTCCACCGTCAACTGCAGCAGGTCACTCATCTCAACATTCGTGGCAGAAGGGCTCATCAGTCAGCGTCTCCCATGGTGGCGCGCAACACCTCATCCAGCGTGGTCATCCCGGAAACAACCTTCAACAATCCATCTTCGCGCAGCGTGCGCATCCCCATCTCCCGGGCCCGGGCGCGCAGTTGCGTGGCTGGCAGGCGGTCGAAGATCATACGTTGGATCGTATCGTCAATATGGAAGATCTCAAAGATCCCCTTACGCCCCTTGTAGCCGGCCAGGCTGCAACTGGGACAACCGCGTCCCTTATGCAGGGAGGCCCCGGCCAGCTCCTTGGCCGCCGGGCCGAGCATCTTCCGCTCCCGCTCGGTGGCCGTATACGTCTGGGTGCAATTCGGACAGATCACACGCACCAGCCGCTGCGCCATGCACGCACGCACCGCCGAGGCCACCAGGAATGGTTTGACGCCAATATCCAGCAGGCGCGTAATGGCACTGGGCGCGTCGTTGGTGTGCAAGGTGCTGAAGACCAGGTGACCGGTTAAGGCCGCCTCCATGGCAATATCCGCCGTCTCCTCATCGCGAATTTCACCGATCATCACAATGTTCGGCGCCTGACGGAGAATCGAGCGCAAGGCTGTGGAAAAGTTGAGACCCACATCGCGATTCACCTGGACCTGGTTGATCCCGCTCATCTGGTATTCCACGGGATCCTCAACCGTAATAATCTTACGATCTGGCAGGTTGATCTGACCCAAGCAGGCATACAACGTCGTGGTTTTCCCGGAGCCCGTTGGCCCGGTCACCAGCAGCACGCCATCGGGCAGGGCAATCAAGCGCTCAAAGCGCTGCTGGTCATCGAACAAGAAACCGAGCTGCGGCAACCCCAGCGACAAGTTCTGCTTGTCGAGGATACGCATGACGATGCTCTCCCCGTGATTGGTGGGCACCGAGGAGACACGCAGATCGAGGTCACGCCCCTCCACATGCACTTGGATGCGGCCATCCTGGGGGACGCGCTTCTCGGAAATCTTCATGCCCGCGAGGATCTTGACGCGTTGCAAGATCGCGCCCTGCAACCGCTTGGGCGGACTCTCCACCTCCTGCAACGCTCCATCAATGCGATAGCGCACGCGAAACCGCCGCTCCATCGGCTCCAGGTGAATATCTGAGGCACGCTTGCGGAACGCATCCATGATGATCACACTCACGAGTTTGATCACCGGCGCGTCATTTTCATTAGCATCGGCGGAATTGCCGAGCTGCAGGTCCAGATCGTCGGCCGTCCGGCTGTTGGTCGCCCCTGCCTCCGCGGACGCCCCCATGGAGTCCACCAGCGACTCGATATCCGCCTCCCGCGGGAAGAGGATGTTCAAGGTGTCGGCAATCTCCTGTTTGCGCGCGACCACCGCGTCCACATTGCACTTGAGCAAGTGGTGCAGGCTGTCCAGCGTGTCGTAGTTCATGGGGTCGCTGATGGCGACCGTGACCACGTTGCCGCTGCGGCTCAGCGGCACCACGCCATACTTGCGCGCTTTCTCGACATCCAGGATATCCTTCACCTCCGGCGCAATGGCGGTCGGATCAATATGCACCAGCTCCATGCCGAACTGGGCGGCTACGCGCGCCAGCACCTCATCCTCGGAGACGGCTTTCATCTGGACCAGCACGTCCACCACCGTCTCGCCTTCCTGCTTGATGGACAGGGCCGCTTTGTCCACCTGTTCCGGACTGACCAAGCCGTGCTCCTGCAGGATCTGCAGCACAAAATCATCATTCAATGTCACGATGTCTCTCCCGTAGTACGCCCGGGACAATCCTTAAGAAGCCACGATGCCACTCTGGCGTGCGGCCAACTGTTCCGCCACCAACCGGCCTGCCAGCTGCGGATCCGCCTTGCCGCGGCTCAACTTCATTACCTGGCCGACCAGGGCCTGGGCCGCCGCCTGCTTGCCCGCCAGGAAATCCTGCACCACACGCGGATTCGCCTCGATCGCCTGTACCACCAGCCGACTGATCTCCTCGGTACCGCCCACCTGCCCCAGGCCGCGCGCGGCCACCAGCTCCGCCGGCCGCCCCGGCTTCTCAAACAGTTCCGGCAGCAACCCCTTGGCCGTCGGCAGGTTGATTGTGCGCCGGTCGACCAACTGAATCAACTCCGCCAACACCGCCGGCGTCAGCGCACACTGCGCGAGGCTCCGGCCGCTCTCCCCCAGCAGGCGCAACACATCCGTCATGATCCAGTTGGAGGCCGCCTTGCCATTGCCACAGAGACGCGCGGTGTCCTCAAAGAAGTCTGCCACCCCACGTTCCGCCGTCAAAACCCCGGCATCATAGGCTGGCAGTCCATACGCTTGCATGAAGCGGGCTCGACGTTCCGCCGGGCGTTCCGGCAGGGTGGCGCGCCACGCCTCGATCTGGGGCGCGTCCAGCACCACGGGCAGCAGGTCCGGCTCAGGAAAATACCGGTAATCGTGCGCATCCTCTTTGCTGCGCATGGAAAAGGTTTCGCCCAGATCTGGGTCCCAGCGTAGCGTCTCCTGCACCACGCGGCCGCCCGCTGAAACACACCGAATCTGCCGCGCAATCTCATACTGCGAGGCGGCGAACACCCCCTTAAAGGTATTCATATTCTTGATCTCGGCCTTGGTACCGAGCTTGTCCGAGCCCTCGGGGCGCACACTGATGTTCACATCGCAGCGCAAGTTCCCCTCTTCCAGATTACAGTCGCTCACCCCGGCATACAGCAGCGTCTGCTTCAGGGCCAGCAGGAAGGCCATGGCTTCCTCGGGCGCGGCAAGGTCCGGCTCCGTGACAATCTCCATGAGCGGCACACCCGCCCGGTTGAAGTCGACGCCGCTGCACCCCGCGTAATGGGTGCTCTTGCCGACGTCCTCTTCCAGATGGATCCGCGCCAGGCGGATGAACTTGGTCTCGCCGCCGTGATCAATCTCCAGACCTCCGCCCAGACAGAGCGGCTGGTCGTACTGGGTGATCTGATAGTTCTTCGGCATATCCGGATAAAAATAGCTCTTCCGGTCAAACTTGCTGCGGGTGCCGATGCGGCATCCCAGCATGAGACCCGACAGCACCGTCAGCCGGATAGCCGTCTCGTTCATCCCCGGCATGGCCCCGGGATAGCCCAGACAAACGGGGCAGACCTGCGTATTCGGCGCGGCGCCGTAGGCCGTGCTGCACCCGCAAAACATCTTGGTTTGCGTCTTGAGCTGCACATGCACTTCCAGGCCGATGGAGGGAAGATAGTTCATCATGCCACCCCCTTGCCGCTCTGTTCGTAGGCATGCCCGACGCGCAGCACACGCTCCTCGCCGAAGGCCGGCCCCAGCACCTGCAGGCCGATGGGAAGACCACCCGCGGTGCGTCCACAGGGAACCGCCAGGCCGCAGACGCCGGCCAGGTTCGCCGTGACCGTAAGAATATCGCCCAGGTACATGTGCAGCGGATCGTCCATGGTTTCGCCCAGCCGGTAGGCTGGCGTCGGTGCCACCGGCGTCAGCAAGGCGTCGCACTGCGCAAAGGCCGCCTCAAAATCACGCCGGATCAACGTGCGCACCTTCTGCGCCCGCAGATAATAGGCGTCATAGTAGCCGCTGCTCAGCACATACGTGCCCAGGATGATGCGACGTTGCACTTCCCGGCCGAACCCCTGCGCGCGCGTCTGCTTGTACATGTCGATCGGCGAACCGTCCACCGCGGCGCGAAACCCGTACCGCACGCCGTCAAACCGCGCCAGGTTGGCCGACGCCTCGGCGGCAGCCAGGATATAATACGTGGCCACGGCATAGCGGGTATGCGGCAGGCTGACCTCCACAATTTGAGCGCCCAGTTGCCGGCAGCGTTCCTTGGCCGCATGCACCGCCGCCGCCACCTCCGGGTTCATCCCCTCCACAAAATTCTCGCGCGGCAAGCCGAGGCGCAAACCACGCAGGTCGCCCGTGAGCGCCGCCTCATAATCCGGCACGGGCCGGTCCAGCGTCGTGGCATCCAGCGGATCAGCCCCCGCCATCACCCCTAGCAACAGGGCCGCGTCCGCCACCGTACGTGTAATCGGTCCGACCTGATCCAGCGAGGATGCGTACGCCACCAACCCATACCGCGAAACACGTCCGTAGGAGGGCTTCAGCCCGACACAGCCGCAAAAGGCGGCGGGCTGGCGGATCGAACCGCCGGTATCCGTCCCTAGCGCCGCCAGCGCCATCCCGCCGGCCACGGCGGCCGCCGAGCCACCACTGGAGCCACCGGCCACATGCTCCGGCGCCACCGGGTTGCGCGTGGGGCCAAAGGCAGAATTCTCGGTGGTGGACCCCATGGCAAACTCGTCCATGTTGGTTCGTCCCACCAGCAGCGCACCGGCCGCGCGTAACCGTGCAATGACCGTGGCATCATACAGTGCCGTGTACCCCTGCAGGATCTTCGATCCGCACGTACACGGCTGCCCGGCCACATTCAAGACATCCTTGATCGCCAGCGGCACGCCCAGCAGAGCACCGGTCTGACCGGCCCGCCGGGCAGCATCAGCCGCCTCCGCCTGCTGGATCGCATCGCCCTCATCCACCCAGGAAAATGCATTCACCGCCGGATTCCGGGCCGCCACCGCTGCCAACATCGCGCGCGTCAAAGCCACCGACGAAAACGCCCCGGTGCGCAAACCACGCACAGCCTGCGCCAGCGTCACTTGATCCATATCCAGTGCCATCTTGATTCCTCACTCCACGATGCGCGGCACCTTGAACTCATCGCCCAACCGGGCTGGCGCATTGGCCATCACGCGGTCATGCGCCAGACCCGGGCGCAGCTCATCGGCACGAAAGACATTATAGACCGGCTGCCCGTGGGACGTAGGCTCAATGCCGTCCAGATTCAACTCGCCGATCTGCCGCACATAATCCACCACGGTTTCCAATTGCCGCTGAAAGAGCGCGCAGGAGGCCTCATCCAGATCCAACCGTGCCAGATTGGCCACATACGCAACCCGGATCTCCGCTGTAGTAGTTGCCAAGTCTACGCCCTCCCGAGCAAAAAAGAGTTGTCGGTCTCAAGCTGGCATAATACCCGCAAACCCGACTAACCGGCAACGGGGAACCGCCATTTCTTTTCACGCTTACGGCCCGTCACCCCAGCACGTCGCCAAAGAGCTCTGCATCCGTCGGCTGCGTGTTAGGAATCGGGTAGGAGACCCAGGTATAGTTCAGCAGATGCTCCCACGTGACGTTAGCGCTGGTGCTGTTACGCCCCCAGGAGCCGCAACCAAGCGTAAGGGTCATGGGCATGCCATTTGTCCAGGCGCCACTATTTGCCAGCGCTTGCGGTTGCCGCACCATCACACGCGCAACCCGAGCCTGCAGGCCGAGTTCACGCACCCGGTCGTCCCTTGTTGTATGAATACCACAGGAATGTCCCCGGCCGGAATACGCGGTAATCTGGTCCACCAGCGTAATGGCTTCGGCAAACGTTTGCCACCGGTAGACCGTTGCCGTGACCGAAAGCTTCTCGCCCGAAAAGGGGAAATCCGGCCCCACCCCACGCTCCTCCACGAGAAAGAACGTCCGGTCGGGCGGCAACACCAAGCCCGCCATGCCGGCAATCACAGCGGGCGACTGCCCGACAATCCGGGGATTTAACTTCTTTTCGCGCCACATGATCGCTTGGAGGCGCGCCTTCTCCGCGGCATCCAACCGATAGCCACCCACGGCCACCAACTCCCGGATCATCGCCTCGTACACACCCTCCTGGATGACCAACGCGTTCTCCGCCGAGCAAGACGTGGCGTGATCAAACGTCTTGGAGCGCGCAATCATCCGGGCGCTGGCAGCCAGGTCCGCCGTTTCGTCCACAAGGCACACGGCATTGCCCGCGCCAACCCCCTGCGTCGGCGTGCCACTGCGATACGCGGCTTTCACCATGTTCGTGCCGCCCGTGGCCAGCACCAGATCGCACTGCCGCATCACCTCCATGGTCACTTCCTTGGTGACATGCTCCACCGGCAGGACCAAATCTTCCGGCCAACCACACGCCCGCAACACGTCGCGGGCCCGCGCCGCCACCATGATACAGGTCTGCACGGTGAGCGGATGCGAAGCCAGCACCACCGCATTGCGGGTCTTGATGGCAAACAGCGCCTTGAGGCAGGGTGTGGCCTCCGAATTGGTTGCTGGTATGACCGCGCCCACCACGCCCATGGGCTTGGCAATCTGCAGTACGCCCCGGACCGGATCATCCACCACCACACCTGCGGATGGGCGCCCCTTCATATCCCGATACGCGCCGCGGATCTTAACGTTCAGCTTGGTCTGCTTATCCGGCACGTTGCCCATGCCGCTCTCGCGCACGCTGAACTGCGCCAACTCCTGGATGAACTCCGGCTGCACAAACGACCAGGCCAGGCGCGCCGTAATCCTTTCGACCTCCGCCTGCGGCGCAAACTCGATCTGCGCCTGCGCCGCCCGCGCACGCGCCATCAACCCTGCAATATAGCGGCTGGCCTCTGACTGGAGTGACTCTTCCGTCATACCCATATTCGCGTCCTATTCTCCACCTTGGAGCTTCACTTGGCCAATCGCCCACTCCAGCACATCACAGGCGTGATCGGCCTCCGCGGCCGTCAGCACCAGGGGCGGCTGTATGCGCAACACATTACCAAACAATCCGCCCAGACCGATCAACACGCCCTGCTGGCGGCACGCCGCACGAATCTGCCGCGCCGCCTGCGTCCCCGGCGTCAAGTGCCGGTCCGTCACCAACTCCACGCCAATCATCAACCCCAGGCCGCGCACCTCGCCGATCAACGGATAGCGCTCCTGGCACCCCTCCAGACGCTGGCGAATCTGCGCCCCCCGCCGCAAGGCATTGCCGGATAAATCCTCCGTCTGCAAAACCTCCAGATTAGCCAGGCCCGCCGCACAACTCACCGGATTACCGCCAAAGGTGGAGAGGTGATCGCCCGGCTTGAAAGCCGCTGCAATATCCGCACGTGTAATAAAAGCCCCCAGGGGGAACCCATCGGCAATCCCCTTGGCCATAGCCATTAGGTCCGGCTCCACCCCATAGTGCTCAACGGCGAACAACTTGCCCGTGCGACCAAAACCACTCTGCACCTCATCGGCCAGGAACAACGCGCCATCCTCCCGCATGTGGCGGGTGGCGATTGAAAAATAGTCGGGCGGCGGAACAATGATCCCCCCCTCCCCCATAACGGGCTCCGCCACAAACACGGCCACATCCCCGGACGTCTGACAGCGCAGCACTTCGGTGAGATATTCCGCACAAGCCACGCCGCAACCAGGGTAGGTCTGCCGCAGCGGGCACCGGTAGCAATACGGCGCCGGTGCAAACGCCACCCCCGACAGATAAGGCCCATGCCCCTTCTTGCGTCCGCGATTACCGGTAATCGAAAGCGTGGCGGCGGTCCGGCCATGAAAGCCCATGTTCAGGGCAATCACTTCCTTGCGCCCGGTAAACTGTTTGGCCAACCGCAGAGCCCCCTCAATGGCCTCCGCGCCGCTGTTGCAGAAAAAACTCTTCTGTAGCCGTCCAGGCGTCACCGCCGCCAACCGGCGCGCCAACTCCCCGGCGCGCGGCGAGTAGTACAAATAGGTGCCGCAATGCACCAGTTGCTCCATCTGCGCCCGGGCAGCTGCCACCACCTGCGGATGCCCGTGACCGGCATTAACCACGGCAATCCCGCTGAAGCAGTCCAGATACGCACGGCCGTCCGCACCCGTCAGCGTGCACTGCGCCGCACGAACCGCTTCGATGGGCTCAAACCCATCAACCATGCCCGTGATCAGAAATTCGTCGTACAGCTCTTTCGTTCCCATGCCAGACCCGCTGCTCCCGCTATTCGTGGCCACGCCCGATGGCCCGCTGATCTTCACCCGTGCAGCACCGATGCCGCGGTGACAACCACAGGGTAGCATAGGTGCCACGCCCTGTCCTGTCTTAAATCGCTGACAAAGTCCGCAAGACGCCAGCCAGAGAACATGCTATGATCCCACGCATGCGACTGAAACAGAATCAAGTCTGGCAATCCGGCGCCCAATTTATCCGCATCGTGCGTCTGGAACGAAAAGCCGTGCAATACAAGATCACCCAGGACTCCGCCACGGTGGCCGGCCCCCATGCCTATGCCACCAAGAAGGACTTCTGCCGGCTCCTCAAGGGCGCCACCCTGCTCCCGGAAATGCCACGGATCGCGCGCGTGGCCCCTGCCCCCGCCACCCAAGCAGCAACGCCCGCGCTGGCGCTTCCTCAATAATCGCTACTCGGCCAGAGAATCGTCTGCTGCCGTATCGGCGGCGGGCACGGCAGCGGGCTTGATCCGGAGCGTCAGGTTGTTCACAAGTACCGCGCCCCTGAATCTTCCTCGAATCTCGTACTCCATGCTCGTGGCACCCGCCGGCACGGTAACGGTCTTCTGGGCGGAAAGCCAGCCGTCACGCCGCTTGCGGCCCGGATTGGCGGTGTGGATTTCCGAGACCGCGTGCCCGTCTCGCACCCGGTTGACAATCAGGTTGAGCGTGACCTCGCCTTCCATCTCGCGCACGAACAGGCGCATAGTGCCTGTGAGTTTCATGCCAGACTGCACTTGGATCGTGGGCCCGTGGAGCCACATGTCCGACAGGTCAGACGACGTCAGTTCCAAGGATGTCGGGCCATCTGCCGTGACCTTGGGGACAACCCCCTGCTTCGTCCGGTTCCCCAGATGAATCCGCCAGCCAGTGATGGTGCCACGGCGGCCCGGCCCGTCTTTCGGCAGCGGCGCCAGGATGTTTTGCCCGGCAGGGGCTTGCATGGCGTTGAGCGGCGTAAGGGCCGGATCGTCAAGGTCCATGTCGGCCGTGCCCCGGCTCTGCCACGCATGGCGCGCCCATGCGGCACCGGCCACAGAAGTCAGCGCGAGTAACAGGAACAGGAGCCGCCACCTGCCGGCACGGCGGCGCAGCGTGCGGATCTCATCCACCGCCCGGACATTCCGGGCGTGCTTGTCCGGCGAGCTGGGCGGGGAAAAAGTGGCCGCCTCGCGCAAGGGCGGTATCCCGTGGCGCGGGTCGTTGTTGAGAAAGTAGCTCCCCTCAATGGGGATGCCGGCCGCTTCGACCTCGTGCCGATAGGCGTCGAGATCGAACGGGATACGTCGGAAGAAAAGAGACCGGCTCGCGGTGTCGTAGATGCAGTAGGAAGCACGGGCATCGGTATCCCGCGGCTGACCAACAGAACCGACATTGACGCTAT